>JBBIJS010000001.1:0-46957 GCA_037445855.1 Chloroflexota bacterium
TGGGATTGCTTCGCTTCGCTCGCAATGACACGGCAGCATGACTTTGCAACAGCCCGGATGCGTCGATTCGGATTCTTGACACAACACACCAAGACACATATAATGTCCGCAACTTGAACCCCACGCTCCACGTCAAGTTCAACATTTCCTCGACCACTGTCCATAACATACAAGTGCCGAACGCTTTTCCATTGCCTCGACGCCGAGGCATCCCGATGGCAAAGGGGGTGAGGTACGCTTCACAAGAGAACGATGCAGTGGTATATTCGCCGCCCATTGATGGTTTAGCGAACCCAGAGTGATCGGACGGTTCCGTCGAACCTGGTCGATCACCCCGCGCGCGGCGTTGTCATTGTCACAACTCTAAAGGAGGAGAAGTACGATGAATTCGAGGATTCTCATTGCGCTTATTTTGGTTGCGACTGTTGCTGTGATTGTCGCTGGATGCGCGCCCGCGCCGGCGCCTGCGCCGGTGGTGCAAACAGTCGTCGTGCAGCAAACCGTCGCGGTCCCGCAGACGGTCGCAGTTCCCCAGACCGTCGTTGTCCCGCCCACGGTCGCGCCGGCTACGGCGACTCCTGTTCCCCCAACACCCGTCGCCCAAGTCCCCAGTGACGCCCTCGCCCAAAAGGGTAAGTTGCTCGTCTGCACCGACTTTCCGTATCCGCCTCAGGAATTTTACGATGACAAGGGCAATCCGGTGGGCATGGACGTTGAGCTTGGAGTCGAGCTTGGCAAGCGCTTGGGACTGCAAACTCAATTCGTCAACAGCGTTTTTGATACGATCATCGCCGCGGTCAAGAGCGGCAAGTGCGACATCATTATCTCCGCCATGAACATCACCGCTGACCGCAACAAGCAAGTCAGCATGCTCCCGTACTTCCAGGCGGGGCAATCCATGGTCGCGCAGAAGGGCAACCCGCAGAAAATCAGCACGCCGATGGACCTGTGCGGCAAGGGCGTCGCGGCTGAAAGCGGCACGACCGAAGCGGATTACCTGCAAGGGAATGGCGATTACAAAGGCAAGGGCTTGACCGACCAATGCAAGACCGCCGGCAAAGCCGCGCCGAACGTCGTCCTGACGCAAAAGGACACGGACTCGCTGCAGCAACTGCAATCCGGCAAGGTCGCGGCATACTTTGCCGACACGCCGCCCGCGGCGTACTACACCGTGCAGCAACCCGACAAGTTCGAGCTGGTGGGACAGATGGTCGAACCGGCGTTGGAAGGCATCAATATGTCTTGCGGCGACGCCACCGACTGCACCAAAGCGCCCTTGACGCCGCTCGGAACGGCAGTGCAAGCCGCGCTCAAGAGCATGATGGCGGATGGAGCGTACACCAAAATCCTCGCCAAGTGGAATCTGACGGCTGGCGCGGTGAAATAACTTGATTGCTAACCCTCCCGCGGGTTGAGCGTCCCTCGCTTGCGGGAGGGTTTCTGCAACCTTCGCGTCTGAGGAGATGATGTACCAATTTGATTGGACAGTCTTCTGGAAGTACCTCTGGCCGCCAAGCGCGTTTGAAAATCCGCTCATCCGCGGCGGACTCACTGTCACTATCGTCGTCAGTGTGCTTGCCCAAGCGTTGGGTGTCATCTTCGGGCTGTTTGCCGCCTTGGGCAAGATGTCCAAGTTCGGACCTTTCCGCGGAATCGCCGACGTGTATATCTGGTATTTTCGCGGCACGCCCCTTCTCGTTCAGATGGTGCTGCTGTACTACGGCTTGGGCGTAACGCACATCTACGATTTTCCCGACATTATCCTGGGCGATCTCAAGATCAGCGGCGCGATCCAAGCCGGGATGTTGGCGCTGGCGATCAACGAAGGCGCGTACATGGCGGAGATCGTCCGCGCCGGCATCGAAGCGATCGAGCCGGGACAAATGGAAGCCGCCAAATCGCTCGGCATGACTTTTGGATTGGCGATGCGGCGCATCATTCTCCCGCAAGCGGCTAAAGTCATCATTCCCCCGCTCGGCAACGAATTCAACAATATGATGAAGACCACCTCGCTCATGGTCGTCATCTCCGCCGGTGAATTGTTCTATGCGTTCGAACAGATCAACGCGAACATCTTCAAGCCGTTCGAACTCTTCATTGCCGCTTCATTATATTATCTGGCGATGACCACCGTCTGGTCGATCATTCAGTCGCGCATCGAAGCGGGACTGGGCGAACGCAAAGGCAGCGAGAAAGCGCCGGGAATCTTCGAGCGTTTGTTCGCGGGCGGACGCACGCGCGACGGCGTGCCCGTCACGGGGGGGCATTAATGGGCGCGCTCCCCGCGGCGGATTCTCGCGCAAACGGCAAGGAGATCGTCGTCAAAGCCGAGAAGGTGAACAAGTTCTTTGGTTCCCTGCACGTCTTGAAAGATGTCAGTCTCACGGTCCGCAAGAACGAGACGGTCGTCGTGATCGGACCCTCCGGTTCCGGCAAAAGCACGTTTCTCCGCTGCATCAATCATCTGGAGAAAATCAACAGCGGGCACATCTACGTCAACGGGCATACCATCGGCTACCTCGAACGCGACGGCAAGCTCGCCGAGGACAGCGAAAAGAACATCGCGCGGCAGCGCGCCGAGATCGGCATGGTCTTTCAACGCTTTAATCTTTTTCCTCATCTGACCGCGCTCGAGAATATTATTGAAGCGCCGATGCACGTCCGCAAGACGTCGGTCGACGCCGCGACGGCGGAAGGCGAGCGGCTGCTCGTGCGCGTGGGCTTGATCGACAAACGCGACAAGTATCCCAGCCAGCTCTCCGGCGGACAGCAGCAGCGCGTCGCCATCGCCCGCGCGCTGGCGATGAAGCCCAGTCTGATGCTGTTCGACGAACCCACCTCGGCGCTCGACCCGGAGATGATCGGCGAGGTGCTGGACGTGATGAAGGAACTGGCGCAGGAAATGACGATGGTCGTCGTCTCGCACGAAATGGGTTTTGCGCGCGCGGCGGCGAACCGCATTCTCTTTATGGATGCCGGCTCGATCATCGAAGACACGACGCCGGAAGACCTCTTCGCCAATCCGCGTGAAGAGCGCACGAAACAATTTTTGAGCAAGATACTGCATTGATCTTGGAAATTGGAAGTTAGAGGATGGAGGTTAGAGGTTTGAAGATCAATGTGCGATCTCCAAACAGCCAAGCTCCAATCTCCAACTTTTAATCCCGGAGGCAATATGGCGCTGTTGGATGCGCGGCAAGTCATTAAACGATTCGGCGGTTTGGTCGCGGTGGACAAGGTGGATTTTACCATCGAGCAAGGGATGATCACCAGTCTCATCGGTCCGAACGGCGCGGGCAAGACCACGTTTTTCAACTGCATCACCGGCTTTTATCGCCCCGAAGAAGGCGACATTACTTTCGATGGTCACCACCTGGTTGGACTGCGCACGGATATGATCACGACGCTGGGGATCGCGCGCACGTTTCAGAATATTCGCCTCTTCTCGAATATGACCGCGCTGGAGAATGTGATGGTGGGTGAGCATCCGCGCATGCACGCCAACGTCATCGGCGCGATCCTGCGCGATCCCGGCACGGTAGCAGAGGAGAAGCGTGTGACGAAGCGCGCGCGCGAATTGCTTGAATTCGTCGGCTTGCGCGGACACGAGGATGAGATGGCGAAGAACCTCGCCTACGGCAGCCAGCGGCGACTGGAAATTGCGCGCGCGCTCGCCACCGATCCCAAGCTGCTGCTGCTGGATGAGCCAACGGCGGGTATGAATCCCGGCGAGACCTCCGCGATGGTCGGGTTTATTCGACGCTTGCGCGACGATCTCAAGCTGACGATCCTGCTCATCGAGCATCAGATGAAGGTTGTCATGACCATCTCCGACCGCGTTTCCGTCCTCGACTTTGGCGTCAAGATCGCGGAGGGCAGCCCGCTGCAAGTGCAGCAGAATGCGCGCGTGCGGGAAGCGTACCTGGGCAAAGAGTACGGCGGACAGCCGGCGGCATTACCGAGGTGATGTAACATGGCTATGCTTGAAGTCAACGGGATTCATAGTTTCTATGGGAGCATCCACGCGCTCAAAGGAATCAGTCTAGCGGTCGACAAGGGCGAGATCGTGACGCTGATTGGCGCGAACGGCGCGGGAAAGACGACGACCCTCAAGACGATTTCTGGCGTCATGCACCCGCGGCAGGGGGAGATCTACCTCGACGGCGAACGCATCGACGTGTTGCCGCCGCACGCGATCGTCACGCGGGGAATCGGGCAATCGCCCGAGGGTCGGAAGATTTTTGGCGCGCTCACGGTGCGCGAAAATCTTGAGATGGGCGCGTACGCGCGGAACGATAAACCCGGGATCGCCCGCGACTTGGAATTTGTCTTCGGTTTGTTCCCGCGGCTCAAGGAACGCCTCAGCCAACGCGGCGGCACGCTCTCGGGCGGGGAGCAGCAGATGTTGGCGATGGGACGCGCGATGATGACGCATCCGCGCGTCCTGATGTTGGATGAACCGTCCATGGGGCTTGCGCCGGTGCTGGTTGAATCGATTTTTGAAGTCATCCAGAAGCTGAACCAAGAGGGGACGACGATCCTTTTGATCGAGCAGAACGCGGCGAAGGCGCTCCAAGTCGCCAATCGCGGCTATGTGATCGAAACGGGGCAGATCGTGTTAGCGGACGAGGCAGCCAAATTGCGTCAGAACGAAAAAGTCCGCAAATCGTATTTGGGAGAAGAATAGCCCGTGAACAGTCTTCAGTGTTCAGTGAACAGTCATTCGACTGAATCCTGAACAGTGATGACTGAATACTGGGAGTGGATATGCTTCAGGCGGCAGATGTAGTGGTGATTGGGGCTGGCATTACCGGCGCGAGCGCCGCGTTTCACCTCGCGCAGCGCGGGCTGAAGGTCGCGCTGGTGGAGAAACGCTTCATCGCCGCCGGCTCCACCGGCAAATCGTCGGCGATCATTCGGCAGCATTACTCGAATGAGATCACCGCGCGCATGGCGCTCTATTCCCTGCGCGTGTTTCAAAACTTTCGCGAGCGCGTCGGCGGCGATGCCGGGTTTGTGACCACGGGCTTTGTCGTCCTCGTCGACGCCAAAGACCGCGCGGGACTCGCCGAGAACGTCGCGATGCAAAAGCGCATCGGTGTGAACACGCGCATCGTTTCGCCGTCAGAATTGCGCGAGCTTGATTTTGAGATTGCCGAACAGGACGCGGTCGCCGCCGCGTACGAACCGGAAGGCGGCTATGCCGACCCTGCCTCGACCGCGACGAGTTTTGCGGAGCAAGCGCGAGCGCGTGGCGCGCAATTGTTTCAAGACACGCGCGTCACCGGCATCGAAATGGCGGGCGGACGTGTGAAGGCGGTCCAGACGACCGGCGGAGACATCGCGACGGCGGCGGCGGTGAATTGCACGAACGCGTGGGCGTCCTCGATCAGCCGAATGGTTGGCGTCGAATTGCCCGTCGAGGCGAGCCGCCATCAGGTTGCCACCTTCCAGCGTCCGCGCGCGCACGCCCAGCCACACCCGACCGCGGCAGATTTCATCAACCAGATTTACTATCGACCGGAAGGATCGCTCCTGACGCTGGTTGGATCGATCGATTCCTCTGAAGCGGAACAAAAAGTCGACCCCGATCATTACAACGAAGCGACCGATTACGAATTCATCGAAGATGCGGCGCAGCGCATCCGCAATCGCTATCCGTATATGGAGCAGGCGTTGAGCAAGGGTGGCTGGTCGGGCATCTACGGGGTGACGCCGGATTGGCACCCGATCATCGACGAGGTTCCGGGCGGCAGCGGCGTTTTCGTTGCGGCGGGCTTCAGCGGTCACGGCTTTAAGCTGGGTCCGGCGGTGGGCGTGATGATTGCGGATATGGTCACGCGCGCGAGCGCGCCGACGGCAGCGCTGGAGCGATCCCTCTTTCGCTATGCCCGGTTTGCGGAGAATCAGCCGGTGCGCGGCAAGTACGAATACTCGATTGTGGGCTGATTCAGGATGAGACGAATGGCTCGGAGATAGCGTATTGACACTGCGGAGCAAGGTACCTTATAATGCTCCCAACTTGCGAGATTTCAGCGTGCCGTCTTGGAGTTTTCTTTCCGTTTGATTATTCTTCTCAACCACCTCGAGTCAGAGTGATTCCAGCGAAAGGGAGGTGATGTCCGCTTTCCCGTGTTCCGATCATGACGACCGCACTGTCGACTCGGTTTGGCGAACCGGCAGAACCGGAATTCCCATGATGGATTCCGTTCCAATCCAGCAGCGCGGAAAAAGTTCGCACAAGATTCAAGGAGGAGAAGTACGATGAAAGGCAAGATTCTTTTAGTTCTAGCGCTGATCGCAGTCATCGCGGTGTTTGCAGCGTGCGCGCCAGCACCCACCCCCGCGCCCACGGCGGCGCCCCCGACCGCCGCAGCGCCCGTTGCTCAGCCCACCACGGCTCCCGTGGCGGCGCCGACGACAGCGCCCGCTCCGACGACGGCGCCCGTGGCAGCCAAGTTCAGCTGCACGGACAAACTGGGCTGCGTGGACATCGCTCCCAACGACCCGGTCCACATCGCGTACTCGTTCGTAACCTCGGGACCCAACTCGACCCTCGGTCTCGACACGAAGTACGGCGCCGAACTCGCGATCGACGACGCGGGCGGCAAAGTGCTCGGACACGCGATCAAGTTCGATGGTCAGGACGACGGCTGCGCGCCAGAAGGCGGGCAGGCAGCGGCGGCTAAGATCGCGGCGGACAAAACAGTGGTCGGCGTCATTGGTACGGACTGCTCCAGCGCGGCAGCCGCAGAATTGCCAATCCTGCTGACACAAGCCGGGTTGTCCATGATCTCCCCGGCGAATACTGCGCCGGTCCTTACCGATCCTGCCAAGCACGTGGCGGGCTACTTCCGCACCGCGCACAACGACAATGTCCAGGGCGCAGTGGCGGCAGATTTCGTGGCGACACAGCTCAAGCTCAAGAACGCCGCGACGATCAACGACGGTTCGATCTACGCTCAGGGTCTGACGAGCGTGTTTGAAGCCCAGTTCAAGAAAGACGGCGGGACGATCACGTCCAGCGAGGCAGTGAACGTGGGCGACACGGACATGAAGCCCGTCCTGACTCGCATCGCGACCAAGAAACCCGATCTGGTGTACTTCCCGATCTTCGTGGCGGAAGGTGGATTCATCGCCTCGCAGATTCGCGACGTACCCGGGTTGGAAAAGACAGCGATGATGGGTGCGGACGGCATCTTCTCGCCCGACTTTTTGAAAGCCGGCGGCAAGAATACGATTGGGATGTTCTTCTCCAGCCCGAACTTCTCGGCGTTCGGCAGTGCGTACCAAGACCTCGTTGCCAAGTACTTGAAGAAGTACAACGTCAAGGGCACGCTCGCGCCGTTCCATGCTCACTCGTATGACGCCATGAACATGCTGCTGGCGGCTCTGCAGAAACCCGGTGTGGTGGTGAAGGATGCGGATGGCACGCTGCACGTTCAGAAGCAGGCGCTGCGCGACGCCATCGGAGCGACCAAGGACTTTAAGGGCATCACCGGCACACTCACGTGCGACCCGAATGGCGACTGCGGCGCCAAAGTGATCGCGGCGTACCAAGTCACCGCGGCCAACTTTGCGGGGCTCGTCATGCCGACTACGCCCGTCTGGTTCCCCGGCGGACCCGATTACAAACCCTAGTCATTCGCGTTAGGGTAGTCTCGTTTGTGGCACACCGTGAGCCGGGCTGGCAACGCCGGCCCGGCTCACTTGCTTGACCCGCCCGGGACTTTTCGTTCGACCATGCTTCTCGCTCCAGGGTGCGGTGTTCGATTCTTTGGGATTGCTCGGAGAGGAGTAATTGATGAAGCGGTTCTTTGAGCGATACAGCATAACCGATGTGGTGATGGTCCTCATCGGCGCGTCGATCCTCGCCTTAGTCATTATTGGCACCTTTTCGACCTTATTCATCACTAAACGGTATGATGGGCGCGATTGGTTCAACTTTATTGTTTACGGCGTCGCGCTCGGCGGTATCTACGCCGTCATCGCCATCGGGTACACCATGGTCTACGGCATCTTGCGCATGATCAACTTCGCGCACAGCGAAGTGTTCATGAGCGGGCCCCTGACCGCCTACTTTCTCGCGGATGCCTGGGGACGCTCCGGCTTTCTCGATGCGAATCCGGTCTTGGGACTGCTCGCGATTTTTGCTCTGGCGATGGCAGTCTCAATGGGAGTGGCGGTTCTGTTGGAGCGGATCGCCTACCGCCCGCTGCGTTTCGCGCCGCGATTGGTGCCGCTGATTACGGCGATTGGCGCTTCGTTTTTTCTGCAATATTTCTTCCGCGGATTGTACGGCGCGAACATTAAGGTCTATCCTGAAATCGCGGCGCTCAAAGGCGTCGTGCAGATCGGCGATTATACCGTTCAATACGTTCAGATTCTTGTCATCGTAGCCGCCGCGATCATGATGATCGGACTTCAATTGTTCATCCAGAACACGCGGACTGGCAAAGCGATGCGTGCGGTGGCGGAAGACAAGCAAACGGCGGCGTTGATGGGGATCGATGTCGACCGGATCATCGTGTTCACGTTCATGATTGGCGGCGCGCTCGCCGGCGCCGCCGGCGTCCTGTACGGATTGATGTTCAAGCAAGTGAATTTCTTGATGGGATTCATCCCTGGCATCAAGGCGTTTACCTCAGCCGTGTTGGGCGGCATTGGAAACGTACCCGGCGCGATGGTGGGTGGACTTTTCCTCGGGATCGCCGAGTCTCTGGGTCCAAATCTGTTCCTTGACGGACTCGGCATTCCGGCGCCATACCAGCTGAAAGACGCCATCGCGTTTACGCTCCTCGTCCTCGTTCTGATCTTCCGACCCACCGGCATCCTCGGTGAAGCGCTCGCTGAGAAGAAAGCGTGAGGCAATGACGACAATGAACACAGCACTTGTGGAAACTCGGGTCGCGACCGCGAACGTTCTGAAAACCGGCTTGAAGATCGGATTGATCGGCGGCGTCGTGGTCGTGTCTATCGCACTGCAAGGCATGCTGCAAGCCTTCGACGTGCGCGACATCATCAGCGGCGTTGTCACGATGAGCCAGGTCTTGCTGCTGTTGAGCTTCTTTGGCGGCGCGTACTTTGCCGCCAGCCGCAGCGGATCGAAGAATCCAATTCTGACGCTATCTACCGGCGCGCTGGCGGCTTTCACCTCAAGTCTCTTCCTCGTCGGGCTGATTGCGCTAGGAGGCGTCATCCGATTGGGCGACATGTTCATCAGCGCGACGCCGACGTTATACGCGTTGCTTACATTCAAGCAAGGTCTAACCACCGGCAGCGTCTACCTCGTCCTCATCGCCATCACGACGGGGCTGGTGGCGACGATCACCTACTTGCTACCGTCCAACGCGCGTCGCGCGGTGACCTACGGCCTGGTGGCGGTGATTGGTATCGGTTTGCTGCAGGAGTTGATTCGCGTCACCCTGTCTAACTGGGATGCGCTGACGCCGATGGTCAAGTTTTTGTACGAGACCAACGGCTTGTCCAACGCAGGCGCCGTCACGATCTTCGTCCTCGTCGCGGCGCTCTCCTATTTCCGCTCCGCTCAAGGTGATCGGTTCTCAGGTCAGGTGAAGCGCCTGCCGCCGGCAACTCAACGCGCCCTGCGCGGTACCTCGATCGTCCTGATCGTTTTGCTGTTCCTACTTCTCCCGGTATTCTTGGGGCTGTACCTGAGCGATGTGCTCGATACGGTCGGGTTGTACCTCCTAATGGGTCTGGGGTTGAATATCGTGGTCGGGTTCGCCGGCTTGCTCGACCTCGGGTACGTGGCGTTTTACGCGATCGGTTCGTACACGGTCGGCGTTCTGACATCACCCCAACATGCGACTGGCATAATCCACAATTGGTGGCTCGCATTGCCATTTGGTGTGGGCGCCGCCTTGTTGGCTGGCATTATCCTCGGCATCCCGGTTCTCAAAATGCGGGGCGACTATCTCGCGATCGTGACGCTGGGTTTTGGCGAGATCATCCGGCTACTCGCCAATTCCGACTTTCTCAAGCCATGGGAAGGCGGAGCGCAAGGCATCCAAGGCATTCCGCTGCCGGATATTGGTCCCATCAAGTTCGCCCAGGTGCAGTTGTCCTTGCCGATTATCGGACAATTCCAATTCACTCCGTCGCAGGAATTCTACTATATCTTCATTGCGGGGTGTCTGCTGGTCATTTTCATTGCCACGCGCGTGAAGAGCTCGCGCATCGGTCGCGCGTGGATGGCGGTGCGTGAGGATGAAGATGTTGCGCAGGCGATGGGGATCAATCTTGTCACGACGAAGCTGATGGCATTTGGCATGGGCGCTTCGTTTGGCGGGTTGAGCGGTGCGATCTTCGCGAGCAAACTTCAATCGGTTTACCCCACAAGTTTTAGCTTTCTCGTCTCTATCTATGTTCTCTCCTTGATCATCATTGGAGGAATGGGCAGCATCCCGGGCGTGATCGTCGGCGCATTGGCATTGGTGGGACTGCCGGAACTGCTGCGCGAGGTCGGCGACTATCGCTACCTCTTCTTCGGCGTCGCGCTCGTCTTGATGATGTTGGTGCGACCCGAAGGACTGATTCCCGAAGCGCGCCGGCGAATGGAGCTGGAGGAATTTCGAGAGGAAGAAACCGAGGAGGGCGCGGCGAAAGAGCCGGCGCCCGCCTAGTTGCGAGCGCCAATTGGCTGCGGCGAAATCGATCAAGGGCGAAGCGCTCCACGCGAGTGCTCCGCCCTTGATCATGCCTGCTCCGTTTTGACAATTAGCGACTAACCGATTAAGATGGAAATAACGGTTATGAAAAATCTGAGCGAACAGGTAGCCACGAAAAGATGCCGGACATCGAATCGGAAGCCGCAAAGCACCATCTCATTGCAGGGGTCTTGAGTTTGAACTTTGCCAACACCCTTTATGGTCACGGCAAAATCCCCATTCACGAGTACCTCGCCGGATATCGCGACCTGGTCATTTGGAGCCGTAAAGCCGGGGTCCTCCCCGAGCGCGACGCGGATGAGTTGATTAGAGACGCTGCGCGCCGTCCGACGGAGGCAACGGCAGTTTTTCATCGCGCGATCGCGCTGCGAGAAACGATTCATCGATGCTTTCAAGCCATCGCGCATCACGAACCAGCCAAAGCCGCCGACCTCGCCGCGCTGAATGCGGCGCGCTCGGAAGCGCTCGGGCATTCGCACATCGATCAGACTGCCACCGGCTTTGTGATCGATTGGAATGACAAGCGCGCGCTTGACCGAATGCTCTGGCCGATTGCGCTTTCGGCGGCGGAGTTACTCACCTCGACGGATCTGGAGCGCGTCCGCCAATGTGGCGGCTGCGACTGGTTGTTCCTCGACGAGAGTCGCAATCATCTCCGGCGCTGGTGTTCCATGAGCGCGTGCGGCAACCGCGCTAAAGCGCGGCGCTTCCTCGAACGAAAACGCAAGTCGGCGCTAAGACGGCGCTGAAAGTCATCACCGCGCGGAGAAGGACTTGTCAGTGTCAATCTGACAAGTCCTTCTGCTATTGACAACGGCTCCCGCCTAAGTTATAATTGCTAACCAGTAAATGATGATATACTGGTTGACGGGAGGACGGGCGATGTTCGCGAGAGCAGCGGGTCGAGGGAGTCTGATCTTGTGGGTGCTGACAACTGTCACTGTCTACGCGACGACCGCCAGCGCGCAATCGTCCATGCCAGCGAATTGTGTCGCGAGCGATTTGCCGGGCGCAACTTGCAATATGCTTGGCGGCTCGAATGCCAATCAAGCCGCGCCGAGCGCGGCGGGTGCGACGATCAGCGGCGGCGGCGAGCGCTATTTTCCAAACCGGGTGACCGGAGATTACGGAACGATTGCCGGCGGGTTAGGCAATCAAGCCGGCGACCGCGCCGTAGTGGGCGGCGGCTCGTACAACGCGGCAATCGGCTATCGTTCCGCCGTGGGCGGCGGAGCGAGCAATACCGCGCAGACAGCATACTCCACGATTGCCGGCGGAGAAAACAATATCGCGAGTTACTTTTACGCCACGATTGGCGGCGGCGGCGGCAACGCTGCGAGCGGAAAATATTCCACGATCGCCGGCGGCTCCGGCAATATCGCGAGCTTTACTCACGCGACCGTCGCCGGCGGTTCGTATAACACCGCCAGCGGCATCAATTCGACCATCGGCGGCGGCAATGCGAATCGCGCCAGCGGTTCTTTCTCGACGGTCGGAGGCGGATCGAACAATCGCGCGGCGGGCTTTAACACGCTGATCGCGGGCGGCTCAGGCAATACCGCGAACGGCGACAGTTCGACGATCGGCGGCGGTTTGGTGAACCGCGCGTACGCCGATTACAGCGCGATTGCTGGGGGCAATGGCAACGTCGCCGGAATGCCAGATGCTGCATCGAACACAGCGCACTATGCCTCAATCGGAGGAGGCGCATTCAATACAGCGCTGGGCGCGTATGCGAGCATCCCGGGAGGCTTGTCCAACCTCGCTGCGGGCGATTTTAGCTTCGCCGCCGGACGCCGCGCGCAGGTCGCTGCCGCGCACACGGGCACATTCCTTTTCGCCGATTCGAACGACCAGGATTTCAAATCGTCTGCCGCGAACGAGTTTGCCGTGCGCGCGAGCGGCGGCATCCGTTTCGTGACAGCGATTAACAGCGCCGGCGAACCGATGAGCGGCGTTCGACTCGCGCCGGGAAGCGGCGCGTGGTCGACCCTCAGTGACCGCAACGCCAAAGCCAACCTCGCGCCGGCGGACGCCGGCGCAATCCTCGCGCAGTTGCGCCGCGTTCCGATCAGCACGTGGAGCTACAAAGCGCAAGCCGCTTCCATTCGCCACATCGGTCCGATGGCGGAAGATTTTCGCGCGTTCGGCTTTGGAGAGGACGCGCAGTACATCGACGGAGTGGATGAAAACGGCGTCGCGCTCGCCGCGATCCAGGAGTTGGATCGACTGAATCAGCAACAAGCAAACCGAATTGTCTCACTCGAGACGGATAACGCAGCGATCAAAGCGCGTCTCGATGCGTTGGATGCGCGCGTGGCGGCGCTGGAACAAAACGCACAGACGGGCAGCCGTCCGGTCGAATCGGCAAACCTTTTCGTTCCATCCAATTTGATCGTGTTGGTAAGCGTATCCGCGCTCGGCTGGCTGTTGCAACGCCGGCAGCGCAATTAATGGAAGGAGGATTTTCGATGAAGCAGCAAAAGATATTCCAGCACCTCGCGCTCGTTCTGTTTCTGTCGCTGATTGCGCTCGCTGCAGCGTGCGCGCCGGCTGCAACGCCGGCGGCAGCACCTTCGCCGGTCGTGACGCAGCCGGCTCCGACGCCTCCGGCGGCAGCACCTTCGCCCAGCGTGATCTATCATGCTCCAACGTATGCGCAAATCACGCCCGGTCCGGACAAAATTGTGGGCGACCTTTCCACGGTCATCGAAGTTCCGCCGTTCCCATACGGAATGCCGCTCCCGCCAGCGCTCCCTTCGGAGTTGGACGGGCTCTACACGCGGACGATTCCGTTCGAGGGCACGCCCTTTCCGTGCAAACGCTGCGCGGGCTATCGACTGGAGGGCGGCGTGTGGTCACTCTACTTCGATAAAGGCGTGATGAAAGTCTTCCAGCAGGAGACCGATTTTGAGGCGATCACTTCGTTTACGGTTTCGGGCGACCGGTTGACGGTGTTCAATGATCCCTATTGCGAGGAAGACATCACAATGGCTGGGACGTACACCTGGCAGAAAAATGGAGATGTGTTGACGCTGAAGGTGATCAACGACCCGTGCTCCATCCGGCTGCGCGCCAAGAATCTTACGGCGACGGCGTGGATCAAAAAGCCAGACCTGTGTCAGCCGCCGAACCGGGAAGCCGCGGTGTCCGGTCATTGGAAAATGCCGGCGGCGTGCGAAACACCGCTGACTCCAACGCCACAGTAGATCGCACGATGCGGCGCTAGTCGATGACGCGCCGCATCTTTGCGCACGGCTGTTGCAAAGTCGATTGACAGGGAAGACGCCACGTTTGTAGTGAGCGACGGAGCGCAGCGGAGTCGCGCGCTCTGCCGCAAACGGCACTCCGCTTCGCTACGTGCCTGACTACGAACTGACTTTGCAACAGCCGTGCATCTTTGCGCCTGCCACTTGTTTCCTTAACCCACTTGGGGTAAAATCGCGGCAAGGAGGTTACCGCAATGCGTATTCTCTCCCGCGCGGACGTTCAGCGCGCGCTCTCGATGAAAGACGCGATCTCGATCGTGCGCGATGCGTTCGTCCAGCTTTCCAGCGGTCGAGCGACGGTGCCGCTGCGCGTGTCCGTGCCGATTGAAAAGCACGATGGCGTGACGCTCTTTATGCCCGCGCACCTTCACACTAGCGACGCGCTCGCTGTGAAAATCGTTTCCGTCCACAATCAGAATCCCGCCCAGGGCTTGCCGCTCATCCACGCGCTCGTCGTGGTGATTGACGCGGCAACCGGCAAGCCGCTTGCGGCGATGGAAGGCGGCTTCCTGACTGCGTTGCGTACCGGCGCGGCGTCCGGCGTCTCGACCGATCTGCTCGCGCGGCGCGATGCGCGCGTGGCGGCGATTTTTGGCGCAGGCGCGCAGGGGCGCACGCAGTTGCTCGCGGTTGCCGCCGTCCGCAAATTGGAACGCGTCTATGTGTTCGACGCGGCGCCGGGGCAGGCGGACAAGTTCGTCCGGGAAATGCGCGGACAGCCCGGCGTGCCAAACGACCTGCGCGCCGCGTCGTCATCGACCGAAGCCGTGCGCGCGGCGGACATCATTTGCACCGCGACGACATCGACCCAGCCGGTGTTCAGCGGCAACGACCTCAAGCCCGGCGTGCACATCAGCGCGATCGGCGCGTACACGCCGCAAATGCAGGAGATCGACGAAACGACGCTCAAGCGCGCGAGCAAGATCGTCATCGACCATCACGCAGGCGCGCTGGCGGAAGCCGGCGACTTGATCCTCGCGCTGAAGAGCGGCGCGATCAAAGCGTCGGACATTTACGCGGAGATTGGAGAAATTGCGGCGGGGATCAAGCCAGGGCGCGAACGCGATGACGAGATCACGTTCTTCAAGTCGGTGGGCAACGCGGTGCAGGACGCGTCCGTCGCGCGGGCGATCTACGACGCGGCGCTGCGGGAGAATTTGGGCGTCGAGGTGGAATTGTAATCGGATTGGGTGTAGGGGCGAAGCATTCGCCAAGTCGTGTTGTTGATAAATCTTGTTCGGTTTATACCAACCAGAGTTTTCCGAAATTGTGGTCGTGCGAATGCTTCGCCCCTACGATGTTCACACCACATTCACTTCTTGGATCAAACGCCCTTCGGCGAATCGCTCCAAATCTAGCATCGAAACGTCGACCGTTTTCGCCGCGCCGTCGAGAATCAACTCGCTCATCACTTTGCCGGTCGCCGGCGAGTGCTGGAAGCCGTGTCCGGAGAATCCCGCGGCGATGTAGAATCCCGGCAGTGCGCGCGCCGGCGCGATGATCGGTTCCGCGTCGGGCGTGACTTCATACAAGCCCGCCATTTGCTTGGCGACGCGCGCGTGCTCAAGCAGGGGCAAGCGGTACAGCGCGCGCTCGAGCATCTTTAGATGAAACCCCTCGTCAATCGCGTACGTGTCCCCCGGCTTTTCGTCCGCGTTCGACATCCCGACGAGCAGACCCACGCCCTCGGGGTGAAAGTAGAGCGACGTCGCAAATTCAATCGTGAACACGTGATCGCGCGGCATGCCGGCGAGCGCGTCCGTCGTAAAGAATTGGCGGCGCACCGGGACAATTGGAATGTCGATCGCAACCATCCGTCCGATTTGCGCCGCCCACGGACCAGCGCAATTCACCACTGTCCGCGTCGCGATCTCGCCGCGATCGGTGACGACGGCAGACACGCGCCCGGCGGCGGTCTTGATCGCCGTGACAGTGGTCTCGGTTTCGATCTTTACGCCGCGCTGCATCGCGCCCTTGGCGAATCCCTGCGTGACGCTGTTTGGGTCCGCCAGCCCATCGCGCGGGCTGAACGTTCCGCCGATCACGCCGTCAAGATTGACGAGGGGCGCGAGCCGCGCGATCTCCGCCGGTTCCACATAGCGTGCGTCGGACACGCCGACGCGACGCTGCATTGTCAGGTTTGCCTTGAACGTCGCGACGTCCGCCGGCGTTGTCAGCAAGAAGAGATAGCCGATGGGATTGTAGCCCGCCGAGACGCCAAACAGTTCATCGAAATGCGCGATGACGTCGAGACTGAATAGCGATAAGCGGACGTTGACCTCGGTCGAGAACTGATACCGGATGCCGCCCGCGTTGCGTCCGGTCGATCCCATCCCCAGGAATTTTTCGCGCTCGAGCAGCACGACGTTTTTCGCGCCGCTCTGCGCGAGATAGTACGCCGTGCTCGCGCCCATGCATCCGCCGCCGATAATGACAATGTCCGCCGTCTTTGGTAACATTGATTCTCCTCGTTAAAGCATACTGCCGCAATTGCCGTTCCACTATATCCCAAAAGCGCGAAATATCCAAAACCCCACGCGCCTTGACACGCCGCGAGCGAAATGGTATTCTCTCGTCAGGATGATGATACGATAATGCGTGCGCCTTCGACGCGGGGGTATTGGTTCGTCGCGGCAGCCGCGGGACTGTGGGGCGCACTCGGTCTGCTTTTTCGCGTGCTGCACGATGTCTATGGTCTCTCCGCGCTGACGATTGCGTTTCTGCGCGCCGGCATCGCCTTCACGATTCTGATTATCTTCCTGGCGGTCACGCGCCCGGCGCTCTTACGTGTGCCGCGCCGCGCGCTGCCGTTCTTTGCGCTGTATGGTTTTTGCGGCGTCACCGCGTTCTATTTCGCTTACCCGCAGGCGGTCCTCCGGACGAGCGTGACCACGGCGGTGGTGTTGCTCTACACCGCGCCGGCGTTCGTGACGCTGATCGCGTGGCGCGTGTGGGGCGAGCCGCTCGGCGCGCGCAAACTGGTCGCGCTGGCGCTTGCGTTTGCCGGCTGTGCGCTCGTCGCGCGCGCGTACGATCCCGCGCAACTGAGTCTGAATTGGGTTGGGCTAGGTTTTGGTCTCGCCGCCGGATTCACCTACGCGCTCTACACCGTGTTCAGCAAATCCGCGTTGGAGCGTTTCGAGTCCTGGACCGCGCTGACGTACGCGCTGTTCTTCGGCGCACTCTTTCTCCTTCCGCTGCAAACGCTGGATGGCTTTGCGCCGCTCGTGCAGCAGCCCGGCGCGTGGATTTTTCTGCTCACCCTCGCGGTCGGACCAACGCTCGGATCGCTCGCGTTGTACAACGCGGCTCTGCGCCGCGTGCCGGCGAGCAACGCCAGTCTCGTCGCGACCATCGAGCCGGTCGTCGCGAGTGCGCTCGCGTTTTCGCTTCTCGGCGAGCGATTAGAATTTTTGCAACTCGTGGGAGGGGCGCTGGTGATGGCGGGGGCGGTGTGGCTGAGCACAGCGAAGAGTGGATAGCGCATCGCGGATGGCGGTCAGGGAATAGTGCGATGGACGGTCCACCATTCACCATCCACTGAACTAATGAGGTCTTAGCCAGAGCAGCAGCACGGTCGCGCCGATGACGATCATCGTAAATTCGGCAAAGACGATTTTGTTCAGGCGATTCCAGAGGTATTGCTGCGCGATGCCGGTGAATGCGTAGAAGAACACCAGCAGAAACGCGCCGCCGATAAAACCGCTCAGGTTCCAATAGTTTAGCATCCAGACGATCTCACCCATCGCTAAACCGACAGTCGCCGCGTACAACCAGGTGCGGCCGAAATCCGATTCGCTGCCGCGGAAAAGTTCCAGCGCGAGGAGACCGGCAGCAACGCCGATGGTCGGCGAAGAGTACAAACTGCGAAGCTTCCAACTATAGATCGTCGCAAACAGGACGAGTCCGACCAAGTATACGGCGATGTTCACACCCAGCCGCGCCGCGCTGTACCAGCGGTCGTTTAGATCGATCGTGATGTATTCGCCGACGATGACCGCGACCATGAACGCGCCGGCAAGCGCGACGCCGATCAGCTCGTACACGCCGAGCACGCGCACATCGGCGAAAGCAAGGATCATCGTCGCGGCGACGACGATGAGCGCGGGCAAGAGCCACAGGATGAAGATATAGCGCGACTCGCCGAGGTGCACGCGCGGATGCGCGCGCGCGATCGAGTTGACGCCGGCAGCGGTGAGCGCGGCGAGCAGGAACGCGATCACCCAGTTGCCGGAGATGGTGAAGCTGGCTTCCGAACCGAGAAATGAAAACTCGACGCGCTGCGACGGCAGGTCGAGGATCAGCGAGAGCGTCAGCCCGACCAGCACGAGACTGGTGAGGAGACTCAGCCGGTCGAGCGGCGCGATGGCGGTGGGTGCGCGCGGCGATGGATTCAACATGCGAGCATCATAATCGCCGCGAGGATTTTTGTCAAACCATGGGACTCGTAATCACTCTCTTGCTGGGTGTGGGCATCGGGATCGCGCTCGACCGCGCGGCAGATCGGTTGCCCGCGGCGTATCGCCGCTACAACGCGCCGCTGCCGTACCGCGCCTGGGTGATCGTGCTGACGAATGTTGCCGCGTATGCGTTCCTGTGGACGCGCGACGGCGCGAGCGTCCATCTAATCCTGCCGGCGATTTACACGTCGGTCTTTTTGTTCGTCCTCATCGTCGATTACGAACGCCGCGTGATTCTCAATGTTGTTATCTTTCCGGCAATCGTGTTTGCCGCGCTGGCGAGTCCGTTCGCGCAAATCGGATGGGCGCGGTCGCTGCTCGGCGGCGCGGTCGCGTTCGTCATCGTGTTCGGCATTTACATCTTCGCGGAAATCTTTTCGCGCTGGCGTCACCTGAACATCGAGGGCGGCGCGTTCGGACAAGGCGACGTCAAGCTCGCGGTGTTTATGGGGATCGTCACCGGGTTTCCCGCCGCGTTGCCCGCGGTTCTGTACACCATTCTGCTCGGCGGCGCGGGCGCGATTGTATTTCTGGCGTACCAACTCCTCGCGCGTCGCCGCCTCGCGCTCACCGCGGCGATTCCGTACGGTCCATTCTTTTGCATCGCCGGCTGGGCGATGATGGTGTTTGGAGTTTAGGAAACTGGGAGACCCAGTACATCCCAGATTTGAGGAGAAGGCGTTCTCCACTTGCCCTGGTGGGAACGTGGCTGTGGCGTGACTGTGGCGAAGTGCGCCACAGCCATGCGCCACAGTCATGCCCGGGTAACGCCGTCTACGTCACGGAAAGCGCTTGGTTTTGGCGCCGCCGCGCTAGAGCGCGCTGGCTCCTCGCCCAAATCTGTGACGTACTGGGTCTACTTGTTTACTCGCCTTCCTCGTGGTAAAATAGCAACCGAAAATTTGTTCTTATGGAAAAGTTGATGTCGGCTACACCGATTTATTGTGCCAATCACCCCAAGACTGAGACGCTGCTGCGCTGCAACAAATGCGGCAGACCGTTTTGCGTTAAATGCCTCGAACGGACGCCGGTCGGTTATCGTTGCCGGGAATGTCTGAGCAATCAGCGCGCCGGCTATTACACGGCGACCCCAAGCGATTACGCGATCGCCGCGCTCGCCGGCACGCTCGCTTCGATCGCCGGCGGCGCGATTGCCGCGCTGATCGGCGGAATCTTTTTTCTCGCGGCGATTTTCTATGCGCCGTTCGCCGGCGACATCATCGCGCAAGTGATTCGCTTGCCGATTCAAAAACGCCGCGGCAGATACCTCTGGCTCGTTGGATGCGCCAGTCTCATCGTCGGCGGCTTGATCGGCGTCGCATTTCTGCCGCTCGTCGCGTTCCTGATGTCTGGACGCGGCGTCGATTTGATCGGCTTGCTGTTCGCGTTGCCGCTGCTCGCCTTTCGCGCCGCGCTCAATCTCGGCTTTCTGATTTACATTGTGCTCGCGGTCGGTACGGTCTACGCACGATTGAGAAATTGAGACGAGTCTTGGGTGTCATTGCGAGCGGAGCGAAGCAATCTCTGCGGTATGATGAGATTGCTTCGTCGCAAAGATCGCTCCGCGCAATGACACGCACAAGCTGGAGCATCTGACATGCTTTCAGAAATCGACATCACCAACTTTGCCATTATCGACCATCTGCACCTGCAATTCCATCGCGGTTTCAACGTGCTGACTGGCGAGACGGGCGCGGGCAAATCGATCATCATCGATGCGGTCGGCACGCTGCTGGGCGGACGCGCGCAGAGCGAGTTCCTGCGCGCGGGCGCAGACAAGACTCGCGTCGAAGCAAGTTTCACGCTGAGCGCGGCGGCGCGCGAGAATATCTTCCCGACCCTCGACGAGATCGGGATCGAACATGAGGACGAAGCGCTGATCGTCACGCGCGAGATCAACCGCGAGGGGCGGAATGTCTGCCGCGTCAACGGGCATGCGGTCACGCTGCACGCGCTCCAGCGCGTCGGCGAAAACCTTATCGACATTCACGGGCAGAGCGAGCACATCTCGCTGCTGCGCGTGCGGACGCACATCGATTTTCTCGATCGCTTTGGCAATCTATGGGACCAGCGCGCCGGGGTGGCTGAGAAGGTCAAGCAGTTGCGCGCGGTGCGGAGCGAATTGAAAAGCCTGCAAATGGACGAGCGCGAAATCGCGCGGCGGGTCGACCGGCTGACGTATGTCGTCGACGAGATCATGGCGGCGAATTTGCAGTTAGGCGAAGAGGACGCGCTCAAGCAGGAGCGCGAGCTGCTGGGCAATGCGGAGCTGCGCGCGAATCTTGCCGATCACGCGTATCGTTCGCTCTACGGCGCGGGCGAGGACGAGAAGGGCGCGATCGATCTGCTGAGTGAGGCGCTGCAAGCCGTCAGCGGCTTGGAAAAGTACGACCCATCCGTCAAAGCGCTGCGCGAGGAAGCGGAGGGCGCGTCCGCGCAGGCGGACGATGTGGCGCGCGCGCTGCGGAATTATCGCGACCGCGTCGACCACAACCCGGCGCGCCTCGCCCAGGTCGACGAGCGGCTCGATTTGATTTTCCGCTTGAAGCGCAAGTACGGCGAGACGATTGAAGAGGTTATGAAGTATGGCGAGAACGCCGCGGCGGAACTCGCTGGCATCTCGCACAGCGAGGAGCGGATCAAGGAGCTGAACGCGCAGCAAGAGCAACTGCTCAAGGAGCTTGCCAAACTCGCGACGGATTTATCGGCGGCGCGCCGCGCGGCGGGCGAGCAGTTAGCGAAGGGAATTGAGGCGCAACTGCAAGACCTGGGAATGGCAAAAGCCAAATTCGGCGTCGCGCTGGAGCGCTCCGACGACCCGGACGGCGTCGCTGAGAACGGACGCCGCGTGGCGTGCGACACTACCGGCATCGACCGCGTCGAGTTCATGGTGTCGCCGAATCCGGGTGAGCCGCTCAAGCCGCTCGCCAAGATCGCGTCGGGCGGCGAGACCTCGCGCTTGATGCTGGCAATGAAATCCGTGCTCGCGGTGGCGGACAACACGCCGACGCTGATTTTTGACGAAATCGATCAAGGCATCGGTGGGCGGACGGGCGGCATCGTCGGCAACAAGTTGTGGGCGCTGACGCCGACCGCGCAAAAAAACGATCACGATGCCGCAGCATCACGGAGCAAAGACGAAAGAAATTCAAGCGAGACTTTTCTCCGTGAGGCTGCGGCGCCGCAACACCAAGTCATCTGCATCACGCACCTGCCGCAGATCGCGGCATACGGCGACGCGCATTTCAAGATTCGCAAAGAAGTCGTCGGCGAACGGACGGTAACGCAAGTACGTGAATTGAAACAGACCGAGCGCGTGGACGAACTCGCGCAGATGCTGGGAACTGAGACGGCGGCGACGCGGCAGAACGCGGAAGAGTTGCTTAAAGAAACGCAAAGCGTCAAGGCAAAAGGTAAACGCAGTTAATGGGTTCGAGCAAAATCCGTCCGGCGATCGAGGTGTGCAAACTGTCGCACACCTTTTTCATTTTGTAACCGGAAATCTGGTTTCAGTTTGCCAATCCTCGCACTTGATGATAGAATACGCGGCAGCAAGTTTAGTTTGTCAAGGAAGCAATGCTTAAATCCGTTCGCTTTTGGATCGGGATGGCGATCAGTGTCATCTGTCTTTATTTGGCGTTCCAGGGAATCCAGTTCGATAAACTGCTCGAGGCGTTGAGAACGCTGGACTATGCATGGTTGCTGTTGGCGTTCCTGATTTGGTGCGTCAGTTACAGTGGCCGCGTTTTCCGATGGCAGTTGTTGTTCGCTCCGCTGACGCTGCGGCGGGGCAAGGTTTTCAACGCGCTCAACATCGGCTATTTTCTCAGCAACATCCTGCCGGCGCGCTTAGGCGATTTCGTCCGCGCGTATTTGATCGGCGATTGGGAAGGCGTCAGCAAGGCGCGCGCGCTCTCCACTGTCGTCGTCGAACGAATGACGGACGGGCTGACGGTGGTGCTGCTGCTCGCGGTGACCGCGCTGTACGTGCCGACGATTCCGCTGGAAGCGCGGCAAGCCGCGGTCGGCGTCGCCATCACTGGGATCGGCGGCATTTTGTTCTTGATGCTCCTCTCGTTCCAAAAAGAGCGCGGCACGGTTCTGCTCCGCCGCCTCGCGTCGCCGTTTTCATTCTTGCAGCGTCCCGGCTTGTGGCGCGCGCTCGATTCGCTGATCGATGGCTTTGCGGTCTTGCGCTCGCCGCGCCCGATCATCGGCGTTGCGCTGTGGGCGCTCTACGCGTGGATCACCGGCGGTGTGATGTTCTGGGTCGTCATGCGCGCGTTCGATTTGCGCGATGGCGCGGGCGCGGCGCTGCCGCTCGCCGCGGCGTTCCTCGTCATGACCGTGACCTCGCTCGTCGTCGTCATTCCGTCCTCGCCGGGCTACCTCGGCATCTTTCACTACGTCGCCGTGTTGACGCTGACGACGATGTACCATGTCGATAAATCTAGCGCGCTCAGTTACGCGGTAGTGATGCACGCGGTCAGTTATCTGATGCTGACCCTGCTCGGAATTTTTTCGATTTGGAAGGAAGGGTTATCGTACAAAAGTTTGCAGGCGATCGAAGCGCAGGCGGCGCAAGACAAGTAGCGAGCCACGGATTCTCAATGGAGAGCCATCAAGTGGGCAAGATTTTGGTCACGGGCGGTTGTGGATTTATTGGCGCGAACTGGGTGGATCGATTACTCTCGCGCGGACAGCGGGCGGTGGCGTACGATAATCTCTCGCGGCGCGGCGCGGTCAAGAACGCGGACTGGCTGCGCGCCAAGCACGGCGCGAAATTCGAGTTGATCCGCGCGGACGTGCGCGACGCGCCAGCCCTCGCCGACGCCGCACGTGACGCGGACGCGATCTATCACCTTGCCGCGCAGGTCGCGGTCACGACGTCGCTCGCCGATCCGCGCAGCGATTTCGAGATCAACGCGCTCGGTACGTTCAATGCACTCGAAGCGGCGCGCGCTTCCGGGCGCAATCCGATATTCATCTTCGCATCGACCAACAAAGTGTACGGCGGGATGGACGATGTGCCGGTCGTCGAGCGCGCGACGCGCTACGAGTTTGGCGATCTACCCGGCGGCGTCTCGGAAGCGCAGCCGCTCGATTTTCATTCGCCGTATGGCTGCAGCAAGGGCGCGGCAGATCAGTACGTGCGCGACTATCAGCGCATTTATGGTCTGCGCACCGTCGTCTTGCGGCAGTCGGCGATTTACGGTTATCGCCAATTCGGGGAGGAGGATCAGGGCTGGCTCGCGTGGTTCATCATCGCGGCGGTGCAGGGGCGACCGATCACGATTTACGGCGACGGCAAGCAGGTGCGCGATATGCTCTTTATCGACGATCTACTGGACGCCTACGCCGCCGCGACCGCGCGCATCGATCAGGTCGCGGGGCAGGTCTACAACATCGGCGGCGGTCCGCAGAATACGATTTCAGTCTGGACAGAATTCGGACCGCTGCTTGAGAAACTGCACGCGCAGCATCTCCCGGTCGGCTGCGGCGATTGGCGACCCGGCGATCAGAAAGTTTGCGTCTACGACATTTCAAAAGCAAAGCGCGAATTAGGTTGGGCGCCGAAAATAAATGTACAGTCCGGCGTAGAGAAGTTGTATCGGTGGGTGAGGGAGAACGGAGAGTTGTTTGGGTAGTTGGGCGGTCAGGTGGTTTGGTGATTGGTCTTCGCCCCTCGCCCCACGCCCCAGCAATTCGCAATTCCTAAACCGTAAATGAAAATATTGATCGTCCTAACTTATTATCGCCCCCACATTAGCGGATTGACCATCTACGTCGAGCGGCTGGCGCGCGCACTGGCGCAGCGCGGGCACCGCGTCACGGTGCTGACGTCGCACTATGACAAGAGTTTGCCGACGCGCCAAGTGCTTGACGGCGTGACGGTTCTCCGCCATCCTGTCCTCGTGCGCGTGAGCAAGGGCAGTATCATGCCCGGCTTTTTATCGCGCGCGTGGATACTGATGCGCCAGAACGATATCGTGAGCGTGCAGCTCCCGCAAGCCGAGGGCGGACCGCTCGCGTTCATCGGGCGCTGCCTTGCGCGCAAGCCGGTCGTCTTGACGTACCATTCCGATCTGCGGCTGCCGCCGGGTTTCATCAACCGCGTGATCGAGCGGCTGGTGTTCTGGTCAAACTCCACGGCGGCGGTTTTCGCGGATCGCATTTCGGCGTACACGGAAGACTTCGCGCGCCACTCGCCCTACCTTTCAAAATTCGGCGACAAGATCGTAGTCATTCCGCCGCCGATTCAGATTCCATCGCCGGCGGCGGATGCAGTCGCCGCGCTCAAGCAGCGCTACCACACGAACGGACATGCGGTCATCGGTTTTGCGGCGCGCTTCGCCGAAGAGAAAGGCATCAATTATTTGCTCGGCTCGATTCCATTCGTGCGCGAGAAAATCCCGGCGGTGAAATACTTGCTTGCGGGCGAGTACAAAAATGTCATCGGCGAAAACGTCTGGGAACGTCTGCAGCCGCAGGTTCAGCAGTATCGTGAGCACATGGAGTTTCTCGGGCAAGTGCCGGTCGAGGAGATGGGCAATTTTTTTGGCGCGTGCGACGTGTTGACCGTGCCGAGCATCAACTCGACCGAGACGTTCGGACTGGTGCAGGTCGAAGCGATGCTGAGCGGCTGTCCGGTCGTCGCGACGAATCTGCCCGGCGTGCGCGAACCGATTCGCATGACCGGCATGGGCGAGATCGTGCCGATCAAGGACGCGCGCGCGCTGGCGGACGCGATCGTGCGCGTGCTCCAGAATCGCGGCAAGTACGTCCGCCCGCGGCAGGAGGTCGCCGAGATGTTTGCGATCGAAAAAACGGTGGCGGCGTACGAGCGGTTGTTCGAGGAGCTGAAAGGCAGGTCAGCATGACTCAACGAAGCAAGGCGCGCGAAACGCGCACCGCGTACCGCGCGCGTCCCAAGCCGCGCGCGCGCGCGAAATCGAGCGCGGCGGTTGCGGCGTCCGGGTTTCCCGAACAGGGCAAGTGGACGTACGACGACTGGGCGCGTTTGCCGGAGGACGGCACGCGCTACGAAGTCATCGATGGAGAATTGTATATGACCCCGGCGCCTTCGGTATCACACCAATTCGCAATCGCCAACTTGCTTGACGCGATGAGTAGCTTTGTTCGCGCGCGCCGGCTGGGTTATGTTCTCCCTTCTCCGCTCGGCGTCCGTCTGCCGAATCAGCCGGTGCCGCTGGAGCCGGACATTGTTTTCGTTTCCGCCGCGCGCAAGCCGATCATTGGCATGGAGTACATCGAAGGCGTTCCTGATCTGGTCGTCGAAATCCTTTCGCCGAGCAACTGGATGTATGATCGGCACGAGAAATTCCGCCTCTATCAAACCTCCGGCGTTCCGGAATATTGGATCGTCGATTACCGCGCCAAGACGGTGGAGGTTTTTGTTTTGGAGGAAGGCGAGTTCACGTTGATCGGGAAGTGGGGCGTGGGCGAGACGGCGTCTTCGCGCGGGTTGAGCGGTTTCCAAGTCGCGGTCGCGGATATTTTTCGGGATGTGTGAGTGCGAGCTTGACTAGTCAGCGGGATTATCTGACCGAACATCTCGTCGCGGTGCCGGCGTTCCGCGCGCTCCTGCGCAGCATCGAAGCGCGGCTGATCGGCGAACGCGAATGGCAGCGCCCGATTCTCGACCTGGGTTGCGGCGACGGGCACTTTGCGCACGCCGCATTCACCCAACCGCTCGATGTCGGGATCGACCCCTCGCCGCAAGCAATCGCCGAAGCGACGCGCGGCGGGATGCACCACGAACTCAAGATCGGCGACAGCAACGCGATGCCGTTCCCCGACGGCGCGTTCGCGACCGTGCTGAGCAACTCGGTGCTCGAACACATTCCTGACATCGACGCGACCTTGCGCGAGACGCACCGCGTGCTGAAAGCGGGCGGGCTTTTCGTGTTCACGACGCCGAACCAGCACTACGCCGAGTACTTGTTCTTCGCCGATGTGTTCAAGCGGCTGGGCTGGCGCGGACTTGCCGCGCGCTACGGCGCGTTCTTCAACCGGATCGCGCATCACTATCGCACCGATTCCGCGGCGGTGTGGACGGAACGCTTGCAGCGATTTGGTTTCGGCGTGCGCGAATGTCAGACGTATTTCTCGCGCGACGCGTCGCACGTTTTTGATCTGGCGCACTATTATTCCGCGCCGACAATTCTGTGCAAGTTTCTTTTCGGCCGCTGGATCATCGCGCCGTGGCGCGCCAATTTTATTTTGATCGAGCCGCTGTGGCGTCGGTACTACAACGAAACTCCTGCCGACGACGGCGCGTCGCTCTTCTTCGTGTGTGAACGCAAGTGAGATTACTCCGCCTTCCGTTGCCGCCCTTCCTCGCCGCGTCGTCGATCTTCATCGCAGCCCTCGCGCACTACCTGCACGTCGCGCGCGCGGCGGACGCTTCCGCGCTCATCTGTTTCGCCGCGGCGATTGTGTTTTGGGTCGCCGCGCTCAGCGCCGGCAATGTTTCGATTGCGACGACCGCCGCGGATGCCGCGCCGCCTGAAATCAAAACGCGTCCTGTTTCCAAAGCGTTGGTGGTCAGCACGATGGGCTTGGCGTTAATGGCGTTTCTGTTCGTCAGCGATAACGCGTTGAACTCCGACAGCGCCCTTGCGTGGCTCGGTAGCATCGCCGTTTTCCTTTACGCGTTTTGGAGCCCCGAGAAAAATCTGGTAGAATGGCGCGCGGCGCTTGCGGCAAGCGTCGCGTCGCTGCGGGCGATGTTCGCCAGCGGACTGCGTTTGCCAACGCGCGGCTTGCTTTTGATCGGCGTTGGGCTGCTCGCTTTCTTTTTCTGTTTTCACAATCTCGACCAGGTTCCCGCGGAGATGACGAGCGAGCACGCGGAAAACATACTTGATATCACCGACGTCCTCGCCGGCGCGCGGCCCGTTTACTTTGAGCACAATGCCGGACGCGAACCGCTGGATTTCTACGCGACCGCCGCGTTCGTTGCGCTCACGAATCGTCCGCTCGATTTTGGCGCGCTCAAGACGGTCAGCGCGGCGTTCGGCGTGCTCTTGGTGCTCGCCACATTCCTGCTGGCGCGCGAGCTGTTTGAGTTTGAGCTCGCGCTCGTCGCCGCGGCGCTCGTCGCGATCGGCAAGTGGCCCCTCGCGATCGCGCGACAAGGTTTGGCGTACCCGCTGGCGCCGCTCCTCCTCGCGCTGACCTTGTACTTTCTAGTGCGCGCGCTGAAATACCACCGCCGCAACGATTTTCTGCTAACCGGCGTTTGGCTCGGTCTGGGCTTGTTCGGATTCGATGCGTTCCGGATCGTGCCGCTCTTCATCGCCGCGAGCCTGTTCGGCGCATATCTGTTCGGCGACAACCGCCGGCGCGCCGCGCTCGGAGCGTACGTCCGCAACAGCATCTTGGCGTTCGCGCTCGCGCTTGTCGTCGCGCTGCCGCTGGTGCGCTATGCGCTGGATCGCCCGGCGACTTTCTGGTATCAGACCCTGACGCGGCTGGGCGGCGGAGCAGCGCCGCTGACCGGTAACCCGGCGATTCTGCTGGCGGAAAATCTGGGCGGCGCGGCGCTGATGCTGAACTGGACGGGCGACCTCGCGTGGCCCACCAATGTGCCCGGCGATCCCGCGCTGGACTATGTGACCGGCGGTTTGTTCGTCCTTGGCGTCGCCTACGCGCTGTATCGGGCGTTGCGATTCCGCGACAAAGTGTACGCGTTCATCTTGATCGGCTGGATCGCAATGCTCCTGCCATCCGCGCTCAGTCTCGCGGTGCCGGGTGAGAATCCCAGTTTGATCGAGGCGAGCGGCGCGATTCCGTTCGTCTTCATTCTCGCCGCGCTGCCGGTGATGTGGACTGCGCGCGCGCTCGCGCAATCCGACGCGCGCGCTATTTGGGGCAGGGTCGCCGCGGCGGGCTTGCTCGCGCTGCTCCTGGCAGTCGCCGCGCGCGCGAACTTCAATCGCTACTTTGTCGATTACGCGGCGACGTACCAGCAGTCGGCGTGGAACTCGTCCGAGATCGCCGCCGCGATTCGCGGCTTTGCGCAAAGCGTTGGCGACGCGGAACACGCGTGGATCATGGTCTATCCGTACTGGGTCGATGCGCGCAACGTGGGCACGAATATGGGTCAGCCCGGCTGGGCGCAGACGCTGGCGAACGCGGACGCCGCGCTGGCGCAACCCACCGACCGGGCGAATCGATTGATCGTTCTCAGCGCGGCAGACCGCGATAATCTCGCGCGGCTGGAGACGCTCTTTGCGAACGGCCAGCCGCGGCTCGTTCACTCGCGCACGCCGGGTCATGATTTCGTCCTATTCTACGTGCCAGGCGCCAGCGCGCCGGGCGATCTAAATTTGCAATAATTCAAATGGAAACGCAAACCTCAGATAGGGTCGAACAGATTCCAAATTCAAATCCCGCCGCGCGTAATTGGGGCTGGCTCGTCCCGATCGCGCTGGTGCTCATCCTTGTTTTCGGCGCGGTCGTCCGGTTGAACGGGTTGGACTGGGACCAAGACCAGCACCTCCATCCCGACGAGCGCTTTTTGACGATGGTGTCGTCCGCGCTGAGTTTGCCCGGCTTGAACGATGCGCTCGGCCCGCCGCCGGCGGGCTGCGCGAAATGGGGCGGCTATTTCGATACGGCGTGCTCGCCGCTCAATCCGTACAATCACAACTTTGGTCTGTTTGTCTACGGTACCTTTCCGATCTTTCTGACGCGCCTATTCGCCGGCTTGATCGATCAAACCGGCTACGGACAAATCTTTTTGGTCGGGCGGGTGCTCTCCGCGCTCTTCGATCTGTCGACGGTCGTGCTCATCTTTTTTATCGGGCGGCGGCTGTACGGCGCGCGCGCCGCGCTGCTCGGCGCGCTCTTCCTCGCCGCGTCGGTGCTCGACATTCAGCAGTCGCATTTCTTCACGGTCGATACCTTCACGAATGTGCCGATCCTCATCGCGTTTTGGTACGCGTTGGATCTCACGGATGGAAAGAAATGGCATGCGTTCCTGTACGCCGGCATCGCGTTCGGATTAGCCCTGGCTGGGCGGATCAACATCGCGCCGTTTGCCGCGGTGCTGGTCGCCGCGGGCGCGCTGCGCGTGTACCGCGCCGCGGAATCGTCGCGCCGCGCGTTTGAGCGCGGACCCGAAGCGCTGCCGGTGGATGCCGCGCCCGGCGCGCGGCGGACCTCCGTTATGGGCTGGCTGCCGCGCCACGGCACGCGCGCGTTCATCGGCTTGACCGGCGCGGCGATCGCCGCGCTGATCGTGTTCCGCATTTTTCAGCCGTATGCCGCGAACGGTCCCAGCTTCTTCTCGCCCAAGCTGCCCGAGTTCACCCTGAGTCACGGCGCGGTTCCGTTTCTCTTCGACAGCGTGTTGTCATGGGCGGGCGGCGTCAATCCCAAGTTCGCCGACAATATGACGTACATCGGCGACCTGGTTGCCGGCAAGATCGATTTTCCGCCGGGACACCAGTGGACCGATCGCACCGCGTACATTTTTCCATTCGAGAATATGGTGCTGTGGGGGCTGGGTCTGCCGCTCGGGCTGGTGGCGTGGGCTGGCTTTTTGCTCGCGCTCTATCGGCTGATTCGATATCGCGAATGGCAGCATTTGCTCATCGTCGTCTGGGTTGGAATAACCTTCGGCTATTCCGGTCAGCAATTCGTCAAGACGATGCGCTACTTTTTACAGATCTATCCGTTCCTCGCGCTGCTGGGCGGATATTTTCTGGCGGCGCTGTGGGACGCGGTCAGTCGTCAGTTTTCAGTATTCAGTCTGCAGAAAACCGTGGCGCGTCTCGGCGTGGCATTACTCGCGCTTGTCGTCATCGGCTATACGCTCTTCTGGGCGACCGCGTTCATGACGATTTACACGCGCCCGGTCTCGCGCGTCGCCGCGTCGCGGTGGATCTTCGCCAACGTGCCGCGCGGCGCGGTGATTGGCAACGAGCACTGGGACGATCCGCTGCCGCTGCGGGTGGACGGTCTCGATCCGTACGGCGGGATGTACCGCGGCTTGTCATCCTCCGCGGACGGCGTCATGCATTGGTACGATGAGGACACGCCGGCGAAACGCGCGCAGGCGATCCAGTGGCTCGACGAAGCCGATTACCTCGTGCTCTCCAGCAATCGATTGTATCTCTCCATTCCGCGCCTGCCGCTGCGCTATCCGCTGACAACGAAATATTACCAGTGGCTGTTCGACGGGACGCTCGGTTTTGAAAATGTCGCGACGATCACCTCGCGCCCGCAACTCTTCGGGATCGAGATCAATGACGACAACGCGGAAGAAGCGTTCACCGTTTACGATCACCCGAAAGTCTTGATCTTCAAAAAGACCGCCCAGTATTCCCACGCGAAGACGGAGCAACTCTTTAACAGCGTCGATCTTTCCGAGGTGTATCGGTTCACGCCGCTGCAGGCGACGCAGGTCAAGACCGCGCTGCTGCTCAAGCCGAACGATTGGCTCGCGCAGATGCAGGGCGGCACGTGGTCGCAGATCTTCAACCCCGGCGATCTCATCAACCGCATCCCGGTCATCGGCTGGCTGGCGTTGATCGAAATCCTGGGCTGGCTGGCGTTCCCGGTTGCGTTCGTCGTGTTCCGTGCGCTCGTGGATCGCGGCTACGCGTTTGCGAAAGCGTTGGGCATCCTGTTTCCGGCGTGGCTCGTGTGGATGCTGGCGAGTTTGCACACGCTGCCATTCAGCCGCGCGAGCATCGCGCTCGCGCTCGCCGCCGTCGCCGGCGTCAGCGCGCTGATCGTCTGGAAGCGCGGGCGCGCGCTGGTCGCCTTTCTGCGCGCGCAGCGACGCGTCGTCCTCGTCGAAGAAATTCTGTACCTGGGGGCGTTCGGCGCGTTCCTGCTCATCCGCTACGGCAATCCAGATTTGTGGCATCCGTACTTTGGCGGCGAAAAACCGATGGACTTTGCGTACCTCAATGCGATCATCAAATCAACCTGGTTCCCGCCGTACGATCCGTGGTTCGCCGGCGGCTACATCAACTATTACTACTTCGGCCAGCTCATCACCGCGACGCTCGTCCGGTTCTCCGGCATCGTGCCGGAGGTTGCCTACAACCTCGCGCTGCCGATGTATTTTGCGCTGCTGGTTGTCGGCGCATTCAGCGTGGCGTTCAATCTGGTCGCGCGCGGCGCGCGTGCGTTGCGCCTGCCGCTCTTTGCCGGCTTGCTGTCCGCGCTGTTCGTCGCGGTCATCGGCAACCTGGGGCAGCTGATCCTGATCGCGCAGACGCTGGCGAAAATCGGCGGCGGCGATCCGGCGGGCGCGTTGGTTCCTTCGATTGTCAGCGCGGTCGCCGGCTTGACGCGCGTCGTGTTCCAGGGTCAACCGTTTGAGGTTCCCATTGGCTGGTGGTACTGGAACGCGTCGCGCGTCATTCCGGACACGATCAACGAGTTTCCATTCTTCACGTTCACCTACGCCGATCTGCACGCGCACCTGATGGCGCTGCCGTTCACGCTCGTCGTCCTCGGGCTCGCGGCGAATTTTGCGCTGAGCGGGCGCAACGACGCTGCGCGGCTGCCGCGCTTGCCGCGTCTGCCGCTCGCGCCGCTAGACGTGATCGAGGTGATCGTCGCGGCGCTTGCGCTGGGCGCGCTGCGCGCGATCAACTACGCCGATTTCGCGACGTACCAGTTGGTCATCGCCGCCGCGCTCGCCATCGGCGAATATGCGCGGCGGAAGCGCATCGATCTCGCCGGCATCGTTTCATTCGGCTGGCGCTTGATCGCGATTTTTATTCTCGCGACGCTGCTATGGCAGCCGTTCGTCAGCAACTTTGCGACCGCGTACTTGAGCGTTGAGTTGTGGAATGGCGCGCGCACCACGCTGAGCGAGTACCTCGTCGTGCATGGCATCTTCCTGTTTGTCATCGCGACCTATTTGATCTGGCAGACGTTCGATACCAAGGCGCAGCGCGGTCCGTTCCGCTTCTTGCGTTTGGCGATTGGGCGCTCCAAACGCATCGACCGCGCCCTGGCGCTGCAACGCGTTTTTGCCACGCCGCCGGCGGCATACGAGGATTTGACGGCGGTGGTCGTGCTCGCCGCGATGGTGATCGAAGGTGTGCTGCTGGTCGCGCAACTGCCGGTGTTCGCGCTCGTGCTTCCCTTCCTTGTCCTCGCGGGGCTGCTCGTCTTGCGCCCCGACCTGGATGCCGCGCGGCGATTGATCGCGCTGTTGATCGCGGCGGGGCTGGCGCTCACGCTGATGGTCGAGGTCGTCGTTTATAAGGGCGACATCGGTCGAATGAACACGGTGTTCAAATTCTATTTGCAGGTGTGGGTGTTCTTTGGGATTGCGGCAGCCGTTGGACTCGCGCTGATGTTGCAGACAGTTGACGGAAGGCAGAAGACGGAAAATGAGATTACGTCGTCCGTCGTCCGTCGTCCGTCCTTCATCCTTCCGTTTTGGTGGTGGGCAATCTTTGCGCTCCTCGTCGGCGCGGGCTTGCTCTACCCGGTCACCGCCGCGCGCGCGAAAGTGAATGATCGTTTCGTCGCGGGGGCGCCGCCGGGTTTGAACGGAATGGATTACATGCGAACCGCGGTCTACCAAGATGGAAACAACGCGCTGCCGTTGGCATATGATTGGCAAGCGATAGAGTGGTTGCGCGCGAATGTGCCGGGATCGCCGGTAGTTTTGGAAGGCAACGCGCCGCTGTACCGTTGGGGCTCGCGCATTTCGATCTACACCGGCTTGCCGACGGTGATCGGCTGGGACTGGCACGAGAAGCAGCAGCGTTCGGTCATCGACAGCACGATCATCGATCAACGCGTCGCGACCGTCGCGATGATCTACAACACGCCCGACGCGCAAGCCGCGCTGGATGCGCTCAAGCGTTTCCGCGTGCGGTACATTTACGTTGGTGACCTGGAGCGCGCGTACTATAACGCGCTCGGTCTTGCCAAGTTCGATGCGATGGCGCGCGCGGGCGCGCTGCAAGTGGTTTATCAGAACGAGCATGTCAAGATTTACGAGATCAAGAATTAGAGCGGACGGGCGCGCGCGGCGGATTCTGTTGCGCCTCCTGCTGGGCTTGATGGGGGTGCTAGTCGGCGCAGTCACCGCGACCTGGTTCATGCCCGATTCGACGGCGCACGTCGACGCGGCGCTGATCGATCACACGGTTGAAGTGATCGGCGATACGAAAACCACGCTCAGCATTCAAACATCTGCCGCCGTTTCGACGTTCATCTACTTGCCGCTTGTTGGCAAGGCGCCGCCGATGTGCCCGCTGCCGGGCAGCTCGTACGGAACGGTCGCGGTGCTTTCCGCGCCGGCGAACCCGCCCGCCGAGATCAATCCGGACATCAATCTGGCGATGCGCGGCTATACGGCGACGACCGGCACGCTCGGTCTGATCGATCTTCCCAGCAACGTTGATGCCAACGCGCCGCAGTTGTATCGCCTGTTCGCGGACAACCGCGTACCGGTGTTCAACGCCGTCTATCAAGTCTACGATTGGAATTGGACCAGCAACTCGCGCGGCGCGCCGATCGCCGATCCGCCGGTCACGCTCGCCGGGTTCCAGGTGGGCGTGAATGAATCGATCTGTGCGCCCGGCTCGGGCTATGACATTGGCAGACGACCGGCGAGCGGTTATGCGATGATGGTGCTGTACGCGAGTCCGAGCCGCCTCACGCTCAAGTACACGCGCGAAGACAATGTGATCTATGGCTATACACTCCATATCGAAAACATCAACGTCGATCCGGATTTGCTTTCGCTCTATCAAGCGATGAATGCCGCCGGACGCAGTCGGCTGCCGGCGTTGTACGGCGGACAACCGATTGGGCGCGCGATCAGCTCAGAACTGGGAGTGGCAATTCGCGATACGGGCGCATTCCTCGACCCGCGCTCGCATAAAGATTGGTGGCAAGGGAAATGAGACGAATCCAAGTTGCTTTTTGGGCGGCAATCGCCTTGGCGATAATTCCGGTCGCGGCGTTTGCCGATGCGCCGGTCAGCACGATTCAGGCGAACGCGCGCGTGGAGTATCGGCTAGATTACGCGGGCGACGGCTCGCCGATCAAGGTTGAGCTCACCGAGACGGATCCGAGCGCGCTCGTCGTATCGGTTTACACGTCCGATCAAATCGATGCGGTGCGGCGCGGCGAATTGCTCGCGCCAATTGGACGCGGTACCGTCGCGCGCGCCGACACGTTGCAATGGTCGGGCGGTTTCAAGATCAAAGGCGTCTACTATGTCGTCGTCGAGAATCGCACGGCGTTCGCGATCACGTATCGGATGAGCATCACCGGCGATGGCGTGAGCGGCGCGGCGCGCGCGCTGCCGGCGTGGATCGGCGCGACTTCGACCATCACCACGCAAAACGGACAGCGCACGCTCAACGTGAGTCTGCCGCCCGGCTCGATCACGACGACGCTGCGGCTCGCGATGCCGCCGCAGCCGGCGACGTGCACTGCCGCGAAGCAAATCACCGGCGTGATCGACCATAGCATCACGTTGTGTCCGGGGCAAATCTATCCGCCGCTCAATATTACCGGCGACAACATCGCGCTCTACGCCGATGACGCGCGTTCGGCGGTCGTGACGAGTGCGGGCCGCCAGTTCGCGATCACCGTGCAAGGATCGAATAACTGGATCGAAGGCGTGACGATTCAAGCCAGCGCGGACGCGCGGGACGCCGGCGCATGGCTGTGCCTGTACGATCAATGCGATTTTGCGACGCGCCCGGTCACCACGACGCTGCGCGGCGGCATTCGCTACGGCGGCGGAATCTTGCTGCAAGGTTCCAACTCGACGATCCACGGCGTCACCGTGCGCGGCGGCACGATCGGCATTGCGACGGTCAATGGGCAAGCGAACAAGATCATCGAAAACCAGTTGAGCGATCTCAACGGCTGGGGTTCGTTCAACATCGGCGGCGCGCAGAGCTATTTTGTTGGGAATGTGCTGAGCCGCGACGATCACGGTTGCGCCACGCCGGATGGCCGCACGTTCCAGCATGGCTGCGAGACCTCCGGTTGGGTGTGTCTTGGCTGCGTCGCGAACCTCATCGCGTACAATCAGTGTGAGCTAAGCTCGAATTGTTTTTACATGAGCGGCGATCGCGGACTGGCGAGCAACGACAATAATTTTTTCACCAACTACTGCGCGGGCGCGACGAACAATTGCTTCGAGGTGACGTTCTCGTTCGGAAATACTTTCCGCGATAATATCGCCACCGTGCAAGCCAAGACCGATACGGTGTGCAACTATCCGTTCTGGATCGGCGGCTCGGTCGCGTTCTTTGCAAACAACATTTGGGAGTGCCGGGTCACCGAAGACGATGCCTTCAATCAGTCGCGCGACTCGACCGTCGTCCAGACGAATATCATTCGATTGGACAACGCGCTCGGCGCGCTGAACGCGCCGGCGATCACGCTTCCGACGATCACCCCGGCGCCGACGAGCAGCGACCTGTCTCCGACCGCGGACGCTGCCGCGACACCAACCCCTTCTCCAACGCAAGTGCCGGCGAGGACGGCTACGCCGCCACCCACATTCTATGGGCGTATCTTGTCGTTGTACCAGATACTGAGATTGGTGAAGTGAAACGGGATGTTTGACGCCCTGCTCTGGTGGCTCCTCATCGAACTCATCGGCATCGCGGTGTTGCCGGTGGCGCTCCGTTTCTTCCGCAACCTGCCGGATCGCGGCTATGCGTTCATCAAGCCGCTGGGCTTGCTGCTGATCGCGTATCCGTTCTGGCTGCTGACGACGCTCGGCTTTCTCACGAACACGCGCGGCGCAATCGCGCTCGTCGCCGTCGGCGTCGCGGCGGCGGCGTGGTGGTTCGGCAACCGAACGCAGACGGACGATGAGCAACCGTCATCCGTCAACCGTCATCCGTCAGCCGTTGCCTGGCTCCGCGAACACGCAGCACTCGTTATCACCACCGAGCTTGTATTCACTGTCGCGTTCTTCGCCTGGGTCGGCGTGCGCGCGTACATGCCAGAGATCACCGCGACGGAAAAACCGATGGAGTTTGCGTTCCTCAACGGCGTTTTACAGAGCGATCATTTCCCACCGCTCGATCCGTGGCTGTCGGGTTACGCGATCAGCTACTATTACTTTGGCTACATCATGATCGCGATGCTGACGATGCTGAGTGGCGTCGCCTCCAGCGTCGCGTTCAATCTCGCGATCGCGCTGCTATTCGCGCTCGCGGCGACCGGCGCGTTTGGGCTGGCGTACGACCTCATTCGCTCTTCGCCCCGCGCCCCTCGCAAGTGGCAATCATTTTTCTATCCATTGTTCGCTCCCATCTTCCTTCTCCTTGCCGGCAACTTGGAAGGATCGTTCGAAGCGCTGCACGCGAAAGGAATCGGCTCGCCGCAGTTTTGGACCTGGCTCGACGTGAAAGGTCTGGCGACCGTGCCGCCGACGAACACGTTCGTGCCGACCGACAACTGGTGGTGGTGGCGCGCGTCGCGCGTCGTCCACGATGTCGTCGCCGGGCAGACGCAAGAGGTCATCGACGAGTTTCCGCAGTTCAGTTTTCTGCTCGGCGATATGCATCCGCACGTCCTCGCGCTGCCGTTTGTCCTGCTCGCGCTCGCGGCAGCATTGAACTTGCTAAAAGAAACTGAGGGAATGCAACTGCTGACCGGCGATTTGTCCCTCGCCCCGCGCCTCACGCAATTCGCAATTCGCAATTTGCTTTTACCTTTGATTCTGGGCGGTCTCTTCTTCCTCAACTCCTGGGACATTCTGCCGTACGGCTTTATCCTGCTCGCTGCGTTCGCGATTGCGCGCTACCGCGCGAGCAATCATTGGGACGCCGGCGCGACGCGCGATCTGGCGATCTTTGCGATTGCGCTCGGTGCGCTCAGCGTTGTGCTCTACTTGCCATTCTATATCGGTTTCCAGTCGCAGGCGGGCGGCATCCTGCCGACGCTGTTCGTCAAGACGCAGCTGCACCAGTACCTGATCATGTTCGGTTTATTCGTTTTCATTCTTGGCGCGTTCCTCGCGCGGCTCATCACCGCACGCCGCGAAATCCGCGCGCGCGCGTGGCTCTCGCGCGCCGCGCCGGTCGCCGCCGCGCTGGTCGGTTTCCCTATCGCGATCGCGTTGCTGGCGGTGGTGATCGTCACGCTCAGCCCGGCGCTGCAAGAGCAAGCGCGCGCGGTGATTCCGGGCATCGGCAGCAGCGCGCTGGCAACCGTGGTTTCCGCGTATTTCGGTCCGCTCGTCGCCGACCCGTGGCTGTTTGTCTTGCTCGTCATTTTTCTCGCGGCGATTGTGGCGCTCGCCCGCGTCGATCAAATCGACGAAAGCACAACGTTCGTATTGCTGATGGCGTTCACCGGTTTGCTCCTCACCTTCGGCGTCGAGTTCGTTTATCTGCGCGATCAATTCGGCACGCGGATGAATACGGTGTTCAAGTTTTATTTTCAGACCTGGACGCTGCTTTCGATTGCCGCAGCGTACGCGGTGTTCTATCTGTCGCGCACGCTGCGCGGGCTCGCGCGCGGCGCATGGTTCGCCGGGCTGGCGCTCTTACTTGGCGCAAGTCTGATCTATCCCGCGCTGGCGATTCCGAACCGCGCCGACGCGTTCCAAAAGACGCCGACGCTCGATGGCATGGCGTGGATTCGCGACACCAATCCGAGCGATTACGCCGCGATCCAGTGGCTCGCCGCGAACGCGCCGCGCGGCGCGACCATCGTCGAAGCGGTGGGCGACGAGTACTCGTACGGCAATCGCATTTCGATGGCGACCGGCTTGCCGACGGTACTGGGCTGGTTCGGGCATGAGTCGCAGTGGCGCGGCAACACGCGGCTGTTTCAGGACGCCGCCGCCGGCATTGACCGTGCGGCGGACGTTGCGCGCCTCTATCAAACGCTCGATGTCACAGAAACATTGACTTTGCTCGACAAGTATGCTATAAAATTTGTCGTCGTCGGTTCGGAGGAACGTACCAAGTACGGCCTCACCAAACCGCAGCTCGACAAATTCGGCAAAGCGATGACGCTGGTATTTGAAAATGGCGATGACAGAATCTACGGTCGATCAAACTGAGCGATCCGCCCCCGCGGAGATTGTTCTTCCCGCGCTCACCGTCGAGGTCGCGCTCTACGCCGCGCTTGCCCTCGGCGCGCTGTGCGCGCGATTTTTTCTGCTCGACCGTGCGCCGCTGAACGCAGACGAGGCGCGCCAAGCGCTCGGCGTGTGGAATTTCGTCAACGGTCGCCCCGCTTCCTTCACCGGCAGTCCGTTCCTCTTTGCCGCCAACGCGCTGCTCTTCGCGCTCTTCGGCGCGAACGATTTCGCTGCTCGATTCTTCCCCGCGCTCTTTGGCAGCGCGCTCGTTCTTCTGCCGGCGTTGTTGCGCAACCAGATCGGACGCGCCGGCGCGTTGATTGCCAGCGCGCTGTTTGCGTTTTCGCCGTCGCTGGTTCTCTTCTCACGCCAGGCGGACGGCGCGATCATCGCGATGACGTGCGCGCTTGCCGCGCTCGCGTTTGCGTGGCGTTATCTTGCCGATCAAGCCCCGCGCGCCGCGGACCTTGCCGCCGGCTCCCTCGCGCTGGCGCTCCTCGCCGCGCCCGAGGCGTGGACGTTCGCGCTGGCGGTGTTGCTGTTCCTGCTGATCGCTCGAGTGCGCCGCGCGCAGATGCCCAACGTCTCAATCGACCTGCGCCGCGTCGCCTTTGTGTTCGCGGCGGTCTTTATCGGCGCGGCGACGACCTTCTTGCTCCACCGCGACGGCGTTGGCGCGGCGTTCGATCTATTCGCCGCGTGGCTGGACGGCTTGCGCCCCGGCGGCTCGCTCTTCGACCCGCTGCGGCTGCTCGCGCTGTACGAACCAATCGTTTTGTTCTTCGGCGCCGCCGCGCTCGTCGATGTGGCATTCTCGGCTCGCGAGGGAGAATGGCATCGCACTGCGCTCGTCCCCCTCGCGCTGTGGGCGGTCGTCGCTTTCGTATTGTATTCGATTGGCGCGGACAAGAATCCCACGCGCGTCGTCGCTATCGTCATACCGCTGACGCTCGTTGCCGCGTGGTACATCGGCGCGTGGCTCACGCGCCTGCTTGACGCGATGCAGGATGCGCCCGGCGTGAAACAGATGCTGCTGACTCAAGAAACGCCGGTCACGGCGCTCGCGATCGCGCTGACGGTATTCCTGTATCTTGTCTTCGCCGAGTTTGCGCAGAGCGGGGGCGTCGCGGTTGCCAATGTGATTGCGGCGGATCTTGGGATCGCGGCGGCGGGCTTTACCGTGGCGGTCATGCTCGCGCTGATCCTCATCGCGTTTCTTGCCGTCGCTTTTCTCGGGATCACGACGCTGGGCGTTGCGCGCGCCAGGCAGCTCGCCGTCGCGCTGGCGATCCTGCTGCTCTCCGCGTGGACGTTTCGCCAAGCGGTGCTCCTGAACTTTACGCTCGCGCCGAATCCGCAAGAATGGCTGACGCCGTCCGCCGCCGCGCCCAACGTGCGCGACCTGGTGCGCGACCTCGCCGACGCGTCGCGCTGGCGCGCGAATGACTCGCATTCGATCGTCGTGGTGGTCGACGAGTCGCTCGGCGCGGAGGCGGCGTGGAATTTGCGCGATTTTCGCTCCGCGCGTTTCGCCGCGCACCCCACCGCGAGCGGGGACGCGCAAGCGCTCCTGCTCCCCGGCGACGCGCCCGCGCCGGCGGGTTGGATCGGTCAGCGGTACAATTTGGATTTCACGCGCGGCGATGCGCCGCCGGCCGGTCTTTTGCGTTGGCTCATCTTCCGCGACACCGGCAGCGTCCAAACGCGCGACGCGGTGTTGTGGCTGCCCAAGCCGCCGGAATAGAAAGTATTACGTATTACGTATTGCGCCGCAGGGTCAAAATCGGACAGTAGGTATTGAATTATGGAAGCAATGTCTGAACGGAAAAATTTTCTCGATGCGCCGGTCTCCGCGTTGTTCAAACTAGATTGGGAGCGCGTCTTGTTGATCGTGCTCCTCGTCGTCGGCATTGTGACGCGGCTGTGGGATTTGTCCTACCGCGCCTACAACCACGATGAGTCGATCCACACTGATTGGTCGTGGAACCTCTACACCGGCCGCGGCTATCAACACAATCCGATCTATCACGGTCCGCTGCTCTATCACGCGACCGCGCTCGCCTTTTTTCTCTTCGGCGATAACAACGTGACCGGGCGGCTGCCCAACGCGCTGTTCGGCATCGTGCTGATCGCGCTGCCGTTCTTCTTTCGCAAGTGGCTGGGGCGCCGCGGCGCGCTCGCGACGATGGCGATGCTCATCATCTCGCCGGTGGTGATGTATTATTCGCGGTTCAATCGTCATGATATTTACGTCGAAGTCTTCGTCGTCCTCCTCGCGCTGTGCATCTGGAAATATTTTGACGATCGCAAGCAAATGTGGCTCTATGCCGCCGCCGCGTTCCTCGCGTTGGCGTTCACCGCGATGGAGACGACCTTCATCTTCACGGCGATCTTCGCCGTCTTCCTCTGTTCCCATTTCACCTTCGAGTACCTGCGTCCGCGCGTCCAGTGGGGCGATCTCGCGCTCGGTCTGTTCGCGTCGATCCTGGGTATTCCATTCTTCGGGCTCTTCGTCGCGTACCAGGCGCTCCGATCGCTGCGCCGCGCGCCGGCGCAACTTGACTGGCGGGCTATTCCCAGTTTCGATCTGGGCATGGTCTTCGCGACGTTCTCGCTGCCGCTCATCACGCCGTTTCTCTTTGTGATCCTCAATCCGATCTGGCAGGCGATTTCGCACACGGACTTTTTGTCCATCACCGCGTTCACTGATGTCAGCACGCTGACGCAGATCGCGCAGTCGCAACCGGACGTGCTCTTCCGCGTGCTGGCGCTGACCGGGGCGATGATTCTCTTTGCCGCGCTGCTCGGTTGGTGGTGGAACGGGCGCGTGTGGGTGGTCTGCGCGCTGCTCTTTTGGCCCATCTTCACCGTTTTCTTCACGACCTTCTTTACGAACGGCGGCGGATTTTTCACCGGCTTGCTCGGCTCGCTGGGCTACTGGTTGTCGCAGCAGGGCGTCGCGCGCGGCGGTCAGCCCTCGTACTACTATTTGCTCGTGACGATGCCGATGTACGAATTCCTGCCGTACGTCGTCGGGATCGCGGCGATCTTTTGGTACTGGTGGCGTTACCGCGTCGTTCATTTGCTAGCCGTTCTGATTTGGATGCTGTGGATCATCCTCTACTATGTGGCGATCCGCCCCTTCCTCGCCGGCGTGATGCCGAACGCGGCAGAGCAATTGGTCGTCGTCTTCATCGCGGTCTTGCTGCCGCTGACATTCTTCGCGACGTACGATCCCAAGAATCCGGCGAGCGTTTTCCCGGCGTTTATTTTCACGTGGACCGCCGGCGTGCTCATCATCTTCAGTTGGGCGGGCGAGAAAATGCCATGGCTGACGATGCACCTCGTCATTCCCTTGACGTTCGTCGCCGGCTGGGCGCTCGACCAGTTGCTGGACGCGGACTGGCGCGGCTGGCTTGCGCGCGGCGCGCAGTGGATCGCGCTCCTCGTTCCGCTCGCGCTCGTGCTGCTCGCGAGTCTGCTGGTCGCGCGACCCTTCCAGGGCGTGGGGCTGGATCAGCTCAGCGCGACGAATGCGTTCATCGTCTCGCTGGTGTTGCTGCTGGGATTGGTCGCCCCGGCGCTCTATTTCGTCGGGCGGCGCTTTGCGCGCGGCGAACTCGTTCGCATCGTCGCGGTTGTTTTCGTGCTGGTGCTCACCGCGCTCACCGTGCGGTTCGCATGGATGGCAGTTTTCATCAACCCGGATGTCGCCTCCGAGACGATCATCTACGCGCAGGGCACGCACGATGTGCCCATCGCGATGCAGGAGATCGAAGCTCTGTCGCGGCGGCTGTGCGCGCAAAATACGGCGACCAAACCGCTCGCCGGCGAGTGTGACAACGGCACGATCAAGGTCGCGTACGACGACGATTCGTCGTGGCCCTTTGTGTGGTACCTGCGCAACTATCGCAACGCGCAGTACTACGGCGCGGCGCCCAGCGCGGCGTTCGACGCGCCGGTGGTGATCGTCGGACCCAAGAACGAAGACGCCATCAAGGGATTTTTGGGAACCAAGTATACTAAGCGCGTTTACAAGTTGATCTGGTGGCCCCTGGAGGGCTACAAAGACCTCACGCTCGACCGCGTGCTGAATTATTTCCGCGATCCGCAGCAGCGCGCCGATCTCTTCACCGCGTGGTTCTATCATCAGTACAAAGAAAGTTACAGCGCGTGGCCCTACGTCCACAATTTTTCCTTCTACGTCCGCAAGGACGTTGCCGCGCTGTTGTGGAATTACGCGGGCGACCTCGCGCCGCAGCCCGCGCCCGACGATGAGTACACCAAGAAATTCGTTCAACTCCCCGCGGCGCGCGCGCTCGGAACCGAAGGCAAGGGCAACGGACAGTTCGAGTTTCCGCGCAATCTCGCGTTCGACGCGCAGGGAAATATGTACGTCGCGGATTCGGATAATGCGCGCGTGGAGAAATTCGATTCGACCGGCAAGTTCCTGCTCGCCTGGGGCAGCAAAAGTCCGGACAATGCGATCGGACCCGCCGGAACCTTCAGTCAGATTTGGGGCCTCGCGGTCGATCCCGCCGGGAACGTTTACGTCGCCGATACGTGGAACCATCGCATCCAGAAATTTGATGCGAATGGAAAATTCTTGACGATGTGGGGCACGAACGGCGATACACGCGGCATCGCCAAAACCGATCCGCTGCTGTTCTACGGACCGCGCGCGATCGTGATCGACGCGCAGGGTAATCTGCTGGTCACCGATACCGGCAACAAGCGCGTCTTGAAATTCTCGCCGACCGGTGAACCGCTCGCGCAGTATGGCGGCTTCGGCGCGGACAACGGGCAGTTCTCCGAGCCGGTTGGGCTGGCGGTGGACAAGCAGGGCAATTTCTTTGTTGCCGATACGTGGAACCAGCGCATCCAAAAATTCGACGCGAATTTCAATTTCGTCGCGCAGTGGCCCGTGCAGGCGTGGGACAGCCAAACGGTGGCGAACAAGCCCTACCTCGCGGTCGACGCGGACGGAAACGTTTTCGCGACCGATCCGGAAGGCGCGCGCATTATGGAATTCACGAACGACGGCGCGCTGATCAAGGTGTTTGGCGTGCGCGGCGCCGACCTCTCGTCGTTCAACCTGCCGACCGGTCTCGCGTTCGACGCGCAGGGGAATCTGTACGTCGCCGATTCGGGGAATCACCGGATTCTGGTGTTCGCCAAGCCATAAGGATTGGAGCGACAAAGTACGGGAGGCGAGTGACGAGAAACGTGACTCGCCTTGTTTTTTTTCTGAACGCGGCTATAATAGCAATCAGAATCTCCGGTCTTGATTTATATTCTTCGCGGAGCAGCCGCGCATCGAGAATCCGAAATCTGCAATTGGCATAGGGGGCAGACGTGAAGCTGCACGAATATCAATCGAAAGCGATTTTCGCCAAGTACGAAATCCCCATTCCGAAAGGATCGGTCGCAGAGAACGCGCAGGACGCGCGCCAGATCGCCTCACAGATCGGCAAGAAAGTAGTGATCAAAGCGCAAGTGCTCGTCGGTGGACGCGGCAAGGCGGGCGGGGTGAAGCTCGCTTCTTCGCCCGATGAAGCGGAAGAAGTCGCGGAACAGATTCTGTCGATGACGATCAAAGGGCTGCCGGTCCGCAAGGTCTTGGTGGACGAGGCGATCAATATCGCGCGCGAAATTTATTTGGGCATCGTGGTAGATCGCGCGGCGCGGCGCGCGACGGTGATGGCGTCCAGCGCCGGCGGCGTCGAGATCGAAGAAGTCGCGCGGACGACGCCGGAGAAAATCATGCGCGTCAGCATCGATCCCGCGTTTGGTATGCAAGAGTTCCAGGCGCGCGAGCTGGCGTTCGTGATCGGGATCGACAAGGCGCGCGTGCGCGACTTTACGACGATCGCGACCGGGCTGTACCGCGCGTTCGTCGATGTCGACGCATCGCTTGCCGAGATCAATCCACTCGTCGTCACCGCCGAAAAGCAGCTGATCGCCGCGGACGGCAAGATCGTTCTGGACGACAACGCGCTGTATCGTCACAGCGACCTAGAGCAACTGCGCGATATCGACGAGGAAACGCTGTCGGAAAAGCAGGCGCGCAAAGCCGGCTTGTCCTACGTCAAGCTCGACGGCAATATCGGCTGCATGGTCAATGGCGCGGGGCTGGCGATGGCGACGATGGATGTGATCAAGTTTTATGGCGGCGAGCCGGCAAACTTTCTCGACATCGGCGGCGGCGCGAAGGCGGAGAAGGTGAAAGCCGCGCTGGAGATCATCCTGTCCGATCCGAACGTCAAAGCGGTGCTGTTCAATATTTTCGGCGGCATCACGCGCGGCGACGAAGTGGCGCGCGGCATCGTCGATGGCTTGAAGGAAATCAAGACAAACGTACCGATGGTCGTGCGCATCGTCGGAACGAACGCGGAGGAAGGGCGCCGGATTCTAGCGGATGCGAAAATGATTACCGCCGAGACGCTGGAAGAAGGCGCGCAGAAAGCGGTGGCGGCGGCGAAGAACAAGTGAACAGTAGGCAGTGTTCAGTCGTTAGTATGCGTGGACGAGTAAGGAGAACCATGAATACAGATCGAACAGTCCCCAAGACCATAGATGAATATATTGCGCGTTGCCCACCGGATGTTCAAAAGATTCTGGAAAAGATCCGGCTGACGATTAGAAAAGCGGCGCCCGATGCGGAAGAAACCATCAGCTATAAAATGCCGACGTTCACTCTGAAAGGTAATTTGGTTTACTTTGCCGTGTTCAAAAACCATATCGGCTTTTACCCTATTCCAACGGGAATTGAGAAATTCAAGCAAGAACTATCTGTTTATAAACAAGGAAAGGGTTCGGTCCAATTCCCGTTGGACAAGCCCATTCCTTATGGCTTGATCAGCAAAATCGTCAAGTTCAGGGTGAAAGAAAATCTAGCAAGAGCGAAAGCCAAGCGGCGTCCCACTGGTTACGGTGCGCGGTCTAATCGAAAATCATAAATCTGAAATCATAAATCCGAAATGACACACAACTGGGCTGCTGTTCGTGACGAGGCGACACGCTATCTCCAAGACTTGATTCGCATCGATACGACGAATCCTCCCGGAAATGAAACTAGCGCGGCGGAGTATCTTGCCGCCGTTCTCAAGCGCGAAGGCATCGAGCCGACGATTTTGGAGTCCGCGCCGGGACGCGGCAACCTCGTCGCGCGATTGAAGGGCGACGGGCGCGCCGCGCCGCTGCTGCTGATGGTGCATATCGATGTGGTGCCGGCAGAAGCCGACGCGTGGACGCATCCGCCTTTCGGCGGCGACATCGCGGACGGATTCCTGTGGGGGCGCGGCGCGCTCGACACGAAAGAACTCGCCGCGATGGAATTGATGGTGCTGCTGATGTTGAAGCGCGAAGGCAAGCCGCTCGCGCGCGACATCATCTTCATGGCGAACGCGGACGAGGAAGCTGGCGGCAGGATGGGCGCGGGCTGGATGGTGAAAGAGCATCCCGATCTCATTCGCGCCGAGTACGCGATCAATGAAGGCGGCGGGTTCGGTCTCGATCTACTCGGTGAGCGGTTCTTCACCTGCCAGGTCGCCGAGAAAGGTACTGCGCGCTTTGCGATGCGGACGCGCGGTCGCCCCGGTCACGGCTCGCAGCCGCACCGCGACAATTCCGTGCTCAAGCTCGCCGACGCGATCCAAAAGATCGGCGCGGCGGAATTTCCGCACCACGCCAGCGCAACCGTCAAGCTATTTATCGAAGGCGTCGCGGCGAAATTGGGCAAGCCGTACGAGCGTGACCTGCTGGCGCTGCTCGACGCGAAAAAGTACCGCGCGGCGATCGCGCGCATGCCGCTCGATGAGGGCTTGCAGTCGATGTTGTACGCGATGCTCCACAATACTGTGACGCCGACGATGCTGCACGCGGGCAGCAAGGTCAACGTGATCCCGTCGATGGCGGAAGCCAAATGCGACGCGCGTTTGTTGCCGGGGCAGACGTCGCGCGATTTGCTGCACGAGCTGCGCGCCGTGATCGGCAACGAGGTCGAGATCGAATTTATGGACGACACGCCCGCGCTTGAATCGGACTATCAGACGCCGCTGTTCGATACGATTGCGCGTGTGATGGCGCGGCATGAACCGACCGCGCCGGTGCTGCCGTACCTCGTCGTCGGCGCGACGGATGCGCGGCATGTCCGCAAACTCGGTACCCAGGTGTACGGCTTTAGCCCGATGCTCGCGCCGGTTGCTGAACTCGACCGGGTGCATGGACATGACGAGCGCATCTCGATCGACAATCTGGCGTTTGGCGCGCGCGTGCTGTACGAGGTGGTAAGTGAATTCTGTGGAGGAGTAAACAGGTAAACAGGTAGACAAGTAAACAGGGCGACTAGTCCACTTGTTTACGTTTCTACTTGTCTACCCCACACTATGTTACGCGCTTCCATTATCGGCGGTTCCGGTTACGCGGGCGGCGAACTCGCGCGGATTTTGCTTT
>JBBIJS010000002.1:0-31285 GCA_037445855.1 Chloroflexota bacterium
TTTTATTTTAGCAACGGCTTGATCGATTGGATTGCCTGCTCGGCAGCGCGGCGCGCGTCCGGCGCCGGCAGAATCTCCGCGCTCACCCACCCCGCGTATTTCATCTCATCCAGCGTTGCGACGACCTGCGCAAAATCGGTGTGTCCCGCGCCAGGCGCCCAGCGATTCGAATCGGCGACATGAACGTGAAACAGCCGCACGCCGCACGCGCGCAAACTCGTTTCGATGCGCGGTTCCTCGATGTTCGCGTGAAACGTGTCGAACAGAACGCCGAGGTTGTCCGCGCCGACGGCATCGATCAACGCCAGCGCGTCCGCGACGGTATTGACCAGATTGGTTTCGTAGCGATTGATCGGCTCGATCGCGAGGCGGACGCTCTGCGCGGCGGCGACCTGCGCGAGATGCCTCAGCGCGTCGATCAGCCACGCGCGCGTCTGATCGCGGGACGGCGCTTCGGCAAGCATTCCCACGCTGCCGCGGATCAAACCGATGATCACGAGCGCACCGAACTCGCGCGCGAGCGCGATGTGCGACTTGAGGCGCGCGGTCGCCTGCTCACGCACCGCCGCGCGGCGATCGGTCAAGGAGAGCTGCTCCTCGACGTACGCCTGCCCCGTGCCGATGGCTGGCACAACGAGGCGCTGCGCGTCCAAAATGCGCTTGACGCGCACGGCGTCTAGCAACGCCGGGTCGCGCACCGCCAGTTCTACGCCGTCGTACCCCAGCGCGCCAAGCCGCGCCACGTTCGCTTCGAAATCCGGATCGAATGCGACGGCTTGGAAACGCGTCGGTTGAGTGGAGACAACAAAAGAGAGGTTCATTTCGCGGCAGGTAGGGGCGAGGCATTCGCCGCCGCGTGATTGCCGGCGCAGAGGGCTGGTATTCTGCCAGCGTGACCGCCGGATAACCACGATTGTGCGAATGCCTCGCCCCTACGTAATCATCCCACCACCGTATCTTGCCCCATGCGCGGCAGCGCGTAGACCGACCGCCACCCCGGGCTCATCGGCTCGCGCAGGTACGGCTCCATCTCCTCTTTCGTTCGCAGCGTGATCTCCTCGACCGGCGGCAAAGTGCCGGCGGGGAACACCTTGAGGATTTCATCGTTGACGAGCGTCAGGTAACGCAGGATCGCCGCGAGCGGTCGCATCGCCTTGCGCGCGTCACCGTGCGTCGCTTTGCCGACCACGCCTTCGGGCGTGCCCGCGATCTCGATCGGGAAATGTCCCTCGCCTTCCGACCAGCGATGCGGGCGTCCGAACGGATCGACCGATTTATCGAAATGACCGTCCGGCAGATACGCGCGCGGCTCGGTGTCCACCGCGTACTTCATATCGACCATATCCGGGAACAGGTACAATGCGAGCGAAGTCTCGGATTCGTCCGCGTGGACAAAGTTCGTATCCCACACGCCGCCCGCGTCTTTGGTGCGCCACATCTCGCGCACCGCGCGGTGCCAGTCCATCACGCGATAAATGCCGGGCAACTGGTAGCGCTTTTGAAATTCCTGCAGCGCAGACTCGAGCACCCAGAGCTGTCCGTGATTGTTGATGATGATCTGTTTGCGAAAGCCATCGTTCCACAAACCGAGCATCGTGTCGATGAGCTGTTCGCGTACAACCGTCTCGCGCACGATGACCGTGCCGGGCATGCCGACGTGATGGTACGGATGCGCGCCGTAATTCAGCGGCGGCAGCGCGAGATTGATGTGCCCGTCGCGATTCTTTTCCGTGTAGCGCCGCACGCCCTCGCAAATCATGCTGACGAACAGCGTGTCGGTCGCGCTCGGCAAGTGCGCGCCGTGCAGTTCGGTGCAGCCGACCGGGATCAGAACGATGTCGTTCTTGCGCCGGTTCTCGACCACCTTCCAGTGCGGCGTCGTCTGGATGTACGCGTCGGGCTTTGCCCACTCGCAGGACGCGGCGGGCAACCCGTACTCGGCGAGGACGCCCTTGAGCTGCGCCTCACTCATCTCCCAGATTTCTTTCTTCATCTGCCCAACCGCGTTGTTCTCGAACCACAGGTCGGCTTGGTCGGTTGGCAGTTTGCCTTTGGGTACGTTGACGATACTCGCCATTTCGAACCTCCTTGTAGATGCCCGTCGTCAGTTGGCGATCTGAATAGTGAATAGTGATCACTGTTGGCTAAACTACGGTTTCACCGTGATCTTGCCGTGGAATCGTTCGCCCGAGGCGGCAATCGCCTCCACCGTCTTTGCCAGGTCGTAGTGCGCCGTAATCATCTGCGTCATATCGAGACGACCGGATGCCATCATGCGAATGACGCTGGGGAAGATCGCGTCGCCGCTGTGCCCCTGCGCGCCAAAGACCTGGCCGCGCCGCACCTGCAGCGTTTCGAGATACATCGGCACACGCTCCGCCGCGCGTCCGATCTGCACGATCTTGCCGTTGATCGCCAGCGCCTTTTCCATTTCCGGAATCGTCTTCGCCGGCGCGCCCGCGGCTTCGACCATGAAATCGAACCCTTCGCCTTTGCTCAGTTCCATCAGCACCTGACCCGCCGACACCTCGCGCGGATCGTAGACGTAATCCGCGCCGAGTTTCTTTGCGATCTCGCGGCGGTTCGGCGAGACCTCGAACGCGGCGACCAAGCCCGCGCCCGACGCGCGGCACAGCGCAACCGAAGCGAGACCGATCGGTCCCGCGCCAAACACCGCGGCGTACGCGCCGGGCTGGAACCCGCCCGCGCGAACAAAGATGCCGTTGTACGCCACGCTCGTCGGTTCGACGACCGAGCCGGCTTCAAACGCCTTTTCTTTCGAGCCGTAGCGTTCCGCGATCGCGTCGAGCTTCCAGCAGTACTTGGCGCCGATGGCGAGATATTCGGCGAACGCGCCGGGAATTGTAAAACCGATCTCTTCCAGATTCTCGCAGTGGTTCGGGAAACCGTTGCGGCAGGGCGTACAGTAGCCGCACCAGATCATTTCCTCCGCGGTGACCATGTCGCCCACCTTCAGCATCATGACGTTCTTGCCAACTTCCATCACTTCGCCGGAGAATTCATGCCCGGTGGTCGTGGGGAATTTCGTCAAGCCGGGATAGAGAATGTAATCGTCTTTGTCGTGTTCGTAGAAATGAATGTCTGAGCCGCAGACGCCGCACGCCTTGATCTTCAAAAGAACATCGTCGGGACCGGGTCGGGGGTCGGGCATCTTACGCACCTCGAGTTTGGGGTGCCGCCAGATGCTAGAGCCGGTAATTGCCTTGCCGGTTTGTCTCTCCCATTCGCTGACTTGATAGCCGGGCTTGGGTTCCCATTTTGCATCTAACACGAGCGCTTGCATTGTTCACCTCTCTGTGAGATTTATTTTGCCGAGGACAATTCTCGGCGCGATCACGAACGCGTCGCGGTGGTTGATATGTCGCGCGTCGATTCGCGCACGATCAACTTGCCGGGCACCAAAACATTGGCGACCTTCTTCTCGTCGAGAAGGTCGAGCAGCATCCGCATCGCCAGGCGTCCCATTTCGTCTTTCGGCTGATGAATAGTCGTGAGCGGCGGATCGATGTACCCGGCAAAAGGAATATCGTCAAATCCAACGACCGATAGATCGCCTGGTACGCGCAGCCCGCGCCGCTTGAGCGCAGCCAGCGCGCCGATCGCGGTCATATCGTTGTAGCAAAATATCGCGGTGGGCGACGACGCCGGCAAAAACAGCGCGCTCACTTGCTCGCCGCTCTCAACCCTGCCGTTGCCCGTGCGAACGCGCGCGGGATCGAACGCAATGTGCGCGGCGACCAGCGCGCGGCGATAGCCCGCCAGCCGGTTTCGATTTGCGGCATAGTCGGACGGTCCGCCCAGGTAAGCGATCACGCGATGACCTTGCGAAATCAGATAGCGCGTGGCAAGCTCGCCGCCGTCCGCGTCGTCGAACACGACGGAATAGATCTTACCGGCATCGCTTTTCTGGCGCGTCGGACTCTTCCGATTCTGGTTGTTGATCAAGACAATCGGCGCGCCGATTTCCTTGAGCAGCGGTTGATAGAGCGCGCCGACGCGCGAAGACGCAACGATGACGCCGTCGACGCGCCATTCGCGCAGCGCCTTGACCAGACCGACTTCGCGCGCCGAGTCGTTGTGCGAAGTCCCCAGGAACACGCGATAGCCGCTGTCCGCCGCCACCTCTTCGATCCCGCGCACGACTTCCGCGATGAACGGGTCTTCGATCGTCGTGACGATGACGCCGATGGTTTGCGTCCGCCGCGTGACCAGCCCGCGCGCGATCGCATTCGGCGCGTACCCCATCTTCTGCGCGACGCGCTGAATGCGGCGCCGCGTGGGTTCCGCAATCAGCGGATTGTTCGCGAGGGCGCGCGACACGGTCGAGTGCGAAACACCGGCGGCTTTGGCAACATCCTTGATCGAGACGCGCATTTTTCCTCGCATGCACACGTGTGCATTAAGATTATACCAAAGGAGGGTGATCGTGTCAAACGGGAATTTGAGTCGTGGGCTATGCGGAGGTGAGCAATTCGCGCAGGCGCGCGGCGAGCGGCGCGACCTCGGCGAGGTCACGCCGGAAAGGACCTTCGGATTCCAATTTCAGACTCGTGACCGCCGCCGCCCAGACCGCGGCTTCTGCCGGCGAACTCGTCAGCCGCTTTGATACATACGCGGCGGTGCACGTGTCGCCGCGACCGCTGCGTCCGCGCACCACGCTCGGCGCGAACGGCACTTCGTCGATCAGACCGGCGTGCCAGACCAGGACGCCGCCGGTGTGCGTCAACAGCACTTCGCGCGGACCGTACGCGGCAAGCCGGCGCGCCGCCGCGCGGCGATCGGCTTCGCCGGTGAGTCGCTCGGCTTCGACCGCGTCCGTCTTGAGCACGGTGACGCGCGATAGAATGGACTCTTTGCCGAGCCAATCATCAAACACCAGCGTCTGACCGCGCAGGACGCGGATGAATCCCTGCACATCCAGCGCGATCAGCGCGCCCTTCGCGGCGAGCGCATCGACAACTTCTGGCGGCGCCTCGCCGCGTACCGATGCGCCGATGATGAACGCGCGCGCGTCGATGTCCGCGACTTCATCTACCGTGAACGCGCCCGCCGATGAGGTCAGCTCAATCGTCCGTTCATCCAGATTCGCGGTGGAATAGACCAAACGCAGATTCGTCGAGGCGGGCGTCGCGCGCGCAAACACCGCGACGCCCAGGCGCTCCAATTCTTCCACCACGCGCCAGTCCGCGCGTGCGAGTCGCGTGATAACCGCCGCGCGTAATCCCATCCGCACGGCGACATGGCACCCGTAATAAAACGCGCCGCCATCGACCGTCCGCGTCGCGGTGGGGTAAACAATCGTGTCTTTGGTGTAATGACCGATGTAGGCGAGATCAAAAGGCGGCGCCATTTATTTTCGATCGACCTCACTCAGCCGCACGGGCCGATTTTCCTTGATGGACTTGAGCGCGGCGTAACCCATCAGCACCGCCACCCGTCCGTCGGCGCCGGTCACCGGGGTGGGTTGGTTTTGTAACACCGCGAGAATAAATTCGCGCATCTCCGCGGTGAATGCTTCCGCATAGCGCTCCAGGAAAAAATATACCGGCTTGGACGACTGGATCGCGGCGGCATGGCTATGCGTCACCACGTCCGGCGTCTTGTTCGCGGCAAGCGCCATGCCTTTCGATCCGAAGACCTCGACGCGCTGGTCGTACCCGTAAACGGCTTGGCGGCTGTTGTCGATCACGCCGAGCGCGCCGTTCGCAAAGCGCAGCGTCGTGACCGCGGTGTCGATGTCGCCGGCTTTGCCAATCTCCGGGTCGACCAAGACGTTGCCCGCGGCAAACACCTCTTCGACTTCGCTGCCCATTAGAAAACGCGCCGTGTCGAAATCGTGAATGGTCATATCGAGAAAAATTCCGCCCGACACTTTCACGTACGCCATCGGCGGCGGCGCGGGATCGCGGCTCGTGATTCTCAGAAGGTGCGGTGCGCCGATCTCGCCGGACGCGACCAGTTCACGCACGCGCTTGAAGCTGGGATCGAACCGGCGGTTGAAACCGACCTGAAGTTTCACGCCGGCTTTGTTCGCCGCCGCCAGCGCGTGATCGATCTTCGCCAGATCGAGCGCAATCGGTTTCTCGCAAAAGATGTGCTTGTTCGCCGCCGCCGCGTCTTCGATCAGCTGCGCGTGCGTATCGCTGCTCGAACAGATCAGCACGGCGTCGATCTGCGGGTCGTCCATAATCTTGCGCGCATCGGCGTGAACGACGGGAATCTGGAAATCTTCCGCCAGTTTGCGCGCAGCGCCTTCGATCACATCGGCGACCGCGGCAATTCGCGCTTCCGGAATGTGGTGCGCTAGACTCGCCGCGTGCACCCGCGCGATCCGGCCCGCGCCGATGATGCCGACATTCACTCTCCGTGACTCTGCCATCCGAGAACCTCCTCGCCTCTTCCGTCAATTTCCAAGCGGATACTGAAACGCCAAGAGGTTTATATCTCGCTTCAAGCGAAATGTCAAAGCGGCTAAAACGACGCAGCAATGTGTTGGTCGACTTCGCGCGATTCGGATGCGGTGCGTCGAATTTCCGCAATGAGTTTTAGGACATTCAGGCGAATGCCATCTCTCAACTCGCGGTAGCTGGAGATAGACTGACCGGTTGGATCGCGGAAATCCCAAACGGCTCTCGGCGAAAAGGCGCGTGGATAGACATCCTTGCCCATCAAGACGACAACATCCGCGTCAGCCAGGATTTGCTGAGTCACTGGTCTCGGCACATGGTGGCGGAGGTCCACCCCGATTTCCTTCAGCACCTTGACGGCAATGGGATCGACTTTGCCATTGGACATCGTGCCACAGGAATATGCGCGCATCGATTCGCCGGTGAGGTGGTTGAATAGCGCTTCCGCCATCGGGCTTCGGGCAGTGTTCCGCGCGTCGATGAACAAAACGCGTATCATCTTTTCCTTTCAGGCGCTCTGCGACGACACGATTACCATCGCCGTCATAAATACTGCGCGCCGCAGTACATCTGCCAAACCATTCGCCAATCTCCGCATTGCCAGAACGAGTCTGGGTCCCCGTCGCATTTTATGCCACTCGAATCGACCGAATCAGCTGGCGCGACGAGGTCGAGCTGAAGCCAGGGCACGCTCAATCCGATGGCGAGCCAAGTGATCGTGAAAATCCATTCCAAACTTCCCATCTCAAACCTCTCCACATGCTCACTTGTCTATTCTATCTTGTCAGTGTTATGTCTGTTCGGGAGAAGTTTGATGTAAGTGTAAAATGTATGTGCGGATTTGATAACGTAGACCAACCCTTTGAATAAACAGGGTTTTTCAATAGTCGCACGGGGCGATTGAAATCGCTGCAACAACAGCGCAAAGCCGACCTCCGTCGGCTGGTCAGCCTGCGAAGGCAGGCTTCGTGCACTTGTTGGTGCAGTTTCAACTGCCGTGTCAAGCGACTTTTGAAAAGCCGTGTTTGAATAAATCAAGTGACTTGCCGCAGCACGCAATCGAGCTTATAATCTCGCATGAGAAATCGGAGAGTTCTATGCCAACCAAGAAAACTTTAGATGGACGCGTGGTGTCATTCATGGATATTGGCACCAACTCGGTGCGGCTTCTGCTGGTGCGCATCAATCCTAATCATTCCTACGCGACGCTCACTCAACAGAAAGAAGTGGTCCGTCTCGGTGAAGGTGAATTTGTCGATCAGTACCTTCAGCCAGAAGCCATGGATCGCGCGGTGCTCGTCTGCCACCAATTCGCCGAGCTTTCGCGCTCGTACGGCGCGGAAGAGATTATTGCGATTACTACATCGGCTGCGCGCGAGGCAAAGAATCAAGCCGGCTTTTTGCGGCGACTGCGACACGAGGCAGACCTCGACGTGCGGGTGATTTCAGGCAAAGAGGAAGCGCGCCTGATTTACCTCGGCGTGTCGAGCGGTGTGCACTTGGGCGACAAGCAAGCCGCGTTCATCGATGTCGGCGGCGGGAGCACGGAGGTTATCGCCGGCGATCAAAAGCAGTATCACTATCTCGCCTCGCTGAACCTTGGCGCGGTTCGGCTCACCTCGCTCTTCTTTCTCCCTGAGGAAACCGATCCGGTCAGCTCCGAGCGCTACGCGCTGATCCAGCGGTATGTCCGCACTGCGTCGATCCGGACGCAGCAACAGATGAAACAGCATCACATCGATATTGCCTTTGGCAGTTCCGGTACGATTGAGAACCTGGCTGATATTGCCGCGCGCGCGCTGCACAACCGACCGCGCCAACGCGACGATGTATTGCCCTACAACGACCTCAGGCAAGTCATCGAGATGCTGATGGCGCTGCCGCTGGAAGCCCGGCGCAAAGTGCCCGGCATCAACCCCGAGCGCGCCGACATCATCATCGCCGGCGCGGCGATCATCGACACGCTGATGCAGGATTTGAAATTACCAGAGCTGCGGGTCATCAGCGAGCGCGGTTTGCGCGAAGGGCTGTTGATCGATTATCTCTCGCGCGGTGAGCACGCGCAATTAGTACGCGGACTGTCGGTGCGCGAGCGCAGCGTGCTGCAATTGGGCCGCACCTGCAACTTTGATGAGGAGCACGCGCGACATATCGCGCAATTGGTATTGGAATTGTTCGATAGCGCGCAGACAGCGGGGTTGCATCGGCTGGGTGAGCGCGAGCGCGAATTGTTGGGGTACGCCGCGATGCTGCACGACATCGGCGCGTTCCTATCGTACAACGATCATCATCTGCACACGTACTATCTCATTCGCAATGCCGAACTGTTGGGGTTCGATCAATCCGAGATCGCGATCATGGCGACCGCCGCGCTCTTCCATCGTAAAGGCATGCCCAAGAAAAAGTCTGACGAAATGCGCGCGCTCGCCAAGCGCTCTCGTCGAACGGTCGAGATCATGAGCGTATTGCTGCGCCTCGCCGAAGGGCTAGACCGCAGTCACATGGGCATGGTCAAGCACGCCAAGCTGCGGGCGGTCAACAAAAGCAGCGTGGACTTGGAAATCCACGCCGCACAGGACTCGCAATTGGAATTGTGGGGTGTTCAAGATCGACTCAACGCCGCAGAGAAAATCCTGGAGCGCAAAATGCAGGTCAAGGTTATTGGGGGCAAGAAAAACCGCGCTACAAAGCCGACACCAGCGCCGTCAGTTGCTGGTTGAACTGCACATTCGAAATCTCGGACCAGATCGGCGGGAACGCAGCGACCAATTGCTGAATTTCTTCCTGGCGCGCGGCGAGGTACGTTGCCACACCCGGCGCCACAAAAATCTCGCGCGGCGGCGCGTCTTTGCTGCTTGCTCTCCGCCAGGTTCCCCAGGTTATGAAATCGCGCAGGATATTGCACGCAACCACGCAATCCTGCAAATTCCCCAGGTGGTCTTGCAGCCGCTTCATTTTTTCGATCAACCCCGCGGCGTTTTCGCCTAATACCTCTTCAAAGAATTCCAGCGTGTAGCGCAGTCCCTTGGACGCGATCCGCAATTGATGGTAGCGCGTGAGTGGGACGTCCATCCCGGTGATCCACTCGTCATAGCCGCGCGCTTCCGCCCAGCGTGCGAACAGGATGGCTGGCAAGGTGTGGCGCACGCGGTACGGCTGCGGCGCGTCATCCTGCAACACAATGGGCGCAGCGCCTGCGCCTGGAGTTTGCAGAAACTCGCCGAATTCAACTTTGAAACGTTGATACGCTACGCTGTCGAAATAAGCGAGTAGCTCTCCACGCGCCGCGTCATATTCCGTCTGCCATGCTGCCAACAGTGGCGCCAGTTCGGATTGTCGCCCTGCCGGCAGTTGCTTCAGATACGTTTGCGCCTTGGCGTGGAACACGTCCAGGTCCCGCACCGCGCCCAGTCTTCGTCCGCTTCGCCGCAGCGCTTTGGCGAACGGTTTGATCGCGTCCGCGTCGAGATAGCCATCAAAGACTGTTAGCGCGGCGCGCATTCGCCGCGTCGCAACCCGCATATCGTGGAGTTCTTCGATGTCTTGCCCTGCCCGCGTTCCGGCTTCGTGTTCGATCATGCGTTGAAAATGGAAGAGGAGCGTTTTGCGCGCCGCTTCGGACATTGCATCGTCGAGCGCGATGCCCGGCTTGGTCAGCTTTTTCGGTCGAGCGCGTCGGACGCGTGTTCTCGGCGCTTTGGTCGGCGTCGATTCGACCGGACGCGGTGCGGCGTTGGCGCTGACGAATTCCAACGCGCGCTCGAACTTGGAAGCCAGTGCCGGCTCCAGTTTCCATTCGTTCCGCAAACAACTGACGAGCGCAGCAAGGTCTTGCTCGGTTCCCACCGGCTTTAGCTCGATCTCTAGTTCGAGCCACACAAGCGACTGCTTTCCCACCGGCACGCGCACCCGGTCCAAACTCATCTCGGCGATGGGCTGCGCGTCGCGTTCGATCGATCGGACCGTGCGCTTCTGGCGCAAATCGAAAAGCGGCGCGAGCGGTTCATCGCCGATGAGTTGCAGCGCCAGATCACGCGCTGGGCTGGGGGGCCACTGCGCCGGCGGTTGATCGGACAGGAGGGTAATTTCCAACTCCTCGCGACGATGGACGGCGTCGCCGGCGACCTGCAATTGCTTGAGCGTGATGATGATTTCGCCATCGCGCTCGCGGCGGCGGCACGCGTAGCCCGCGGCGAGAATCAAGCGCTTGTCGGTATCCAGAAAAGTGTCGTGGACTTGTACGACGCGGCTTGCCGAAAGCGAAAACCCTGCCAACTCTTTGATCGTTCGCAGGCGTCGCAAGGTTTTCGCATCGGGAAGTACAAACTTGGCTTCGGTTTCCATGTCAGAGCGCCAGCACCTTGGGTGGCAAGAGCCAGGCCAATTCCCCTTTCACCGACTTGTCCGACAATTCGACGCACGCCAGACCGCCTTTCTTCATGACCACTTGACCGCCGCCCATCAGATAGCTAACCGCATTACTCATCCCCGGCTCGTGTCCGACGAGCATCAGCCCGTCCGCTTTGGGATGATCAGCCATAATCTCAACAAGAACTTTCGCGCCAAAGTCGGTACCCAACCGCTCTTCCTTGACCAGCTGGTCTGCCATGTTCAGTTGCTTCGCGACAATCTCAGCGGTCTGATACGCGCGCACGAGCGGACTGGTAAGGATTAGATCAAGGTCGAGTTCCAATTTGGCGATGGTCGCCGCGCTCTTCTTCATCTTGGCGATGCCTTCTTCGGTGAGCGGCCGCGCAAAATCATCGCCCTTCCATTCAGCGCGGTCGCTCGCTAAACCATGGCGGAGGAAATAGAGTTTCATTCCGTTGTCCCTCCCGGCTTGATGAGCCAAGCTTGGCTGTCCATCCGCGGCTGCCCGGGCGCTGGCTGGACTCGATGGTACGTTCCATCCGAAAGCATCTGCCGCGCCTTGACGTTGTCAGCGAGATAGGTTGCCAGCACTAGATCGCGCAGTTGACGAATCAGCCGCGCGTCTTCCACCGGAAACAAAATTTCGACGCGGCGGTCCAGATTGCGCGGCATCAGATCGGCGCTCCCCAGATAAATCTCTTCCTTGCCGCCGTTGCGGAAATAGTAGATGCGGCTGTGCTCTAGAAAACGTCCGACGATGCTCGTGACGCGAATGTTCTCGCTGACGCCTTCCAGACCCGGACGCAAGCAGCAGATGCCGCGCACGATCAAGTCCACCCGCACACCCGCTTTCGATGCCTCGTACAACAACTGAATCATTCGCTTGTCCACCAGCGCGTTCAGCTTGAAGATCAGATGCCCCGGCTCGCTGTTGCGTTGATGCTCCACCTCGCGGCGGATCAATTGCTCGACGCCGGCGCGCAGGTTGATGGGCGCGACGAGAAACTTGCGATAATCCTTTTTGGTCGAATAGCCGGTCAAGTAGTTGAAGATGTCGGTCGCGTCTTCGCCCATCGCTACATCGCAGGTGAACAGTCCCAAGTCGGTGTAGGTCTGCGCCGTCGCCGGATTATAGTTGCCAGTGGAAACATGAACGTAGCGGCGAATATGTTCGTCCTCTTTGCGTACCACCAACGCGATCTTGGAATGCGTCTTCAGTCCCAGCAAGCCATAAACGACGTGGACACCCTCGCTTTCCAGCGCGCGCGCCCATTCGATATTGCTCTCCTCGTCGAACCGCGCCTTCAACTCGATCAGCACGGCGACCTGCTTGCCGTTGCGCGCGGCTTCCAGCAGCGCTTCCACGACCGGCGAATTGCGTCCCACACGATAGAGCGTCTGCTTGATGGCAAGCACTTGCGGGTCTTGCGCGGCGGCGCGCAGAAAATCCAAGACCGGCGTGAACGAGTCGTACGGATGGTGCAGCAAGATATCCTGGCGTCGAATCGCCGCGAAAATATCGCCGTCCACTTCATCGATGACCGATGGAAAAGCCGGCACGAACGGCGGGTCCTTGAGATCGTGACGGTCGAGCGTGGACAGATTGATGAGATCGCTAATGCCGACCGGTGGATCGAGCGTATAAACGTCGCTGAGACGCAAATCCAGGTTGTCGATCAAGATGTCGCGGAGCGCCGGCGGCATGTTCCGATTCACTGTGACGCGCACGACGGACCCGAAACGCCGCTGCCGCACACTGCGCTCGATCGTGTCCAGCAAATCCTCAGCTTCCAGTTCCTGAATCACTACTTCGGCATCGCGCGTCACCCGAAAGGGATGCGCCTCGACGATCTGCATTCCTGGGAAGAGCTTTTCTAAATTCGCGGCAATCACTTGCTCGAGCCACACGAAAGAGTACTGGTGCGGCAACTGACCCGCTGGCGAACCATTCGGCGAAGGTTGGACTGGCAGCAAGCGCGGCAAAGTGTTCGGCACCTTGACACGCGCAAAGCGCTCGGCGTCATCGTGATCGCGGATGACGACGGCGAGATTCAGACTCATGTTGGAGATGTGGGGGAAAGGCCGCGCCGGGTCATACGCGAGCGGAGTCAACACCGGGAAGATCATCTCGTCAAAGTAGTTTTTTACGGCGGCTCTTTGCTCTTCCTCTAACGCCGCGTAGTCGCGGATGTGAATGCCGGCTTGATCGAGCAAGGGCAAGAGCTGCTGCAGGCACTGGCGCTCGTCGTCCATCAGTTTCACGACGACCGGATGGATCGCCGCGAGTTGTTCCGCCGGTGTCATCCCATCGGGTGTGAGTTCGACCACGCCGGCTTCGACCTGTTGCCGTATGCCCGCGACGCGCACCATAAAGAATTCGGCGAGGTTCGAGCCGACAATGGAGAGGAATTTCACTCGCTCTAGCAGCGGATTGCGCTCGTCTTGGGCTTCTTCGAGCACGCGCTGGAAGAAAGCGAGCAGGGATAGTTCGCGGTTGAGGAACAATCTAGCATCTTCCGGGACTTGGGGCGATGCGACGGACGGCTCATGGTGCGATGTGCGATTTCGCTTTCTGGACACAGAGGTCTCCTCGCCGAAAGTATACTTGAGGTTCCAAGCCGCGTCAAACAGATTTCAACCCGGTTCCCAATCTCTCATCGCTTGAATCTGTGGCGGGCTGGCAGCCCGCGTTACAATTCTTGAATCACCAGCGGCGGGCACTTGCCTTCTCAACGCGACCGGCGTATGATGGGCAGCAAACCAAGTAGGAGAAGAACCATGGAACGGTATCGGATCAAGCCGGGACAATCCATCAACCTGCACAAATGGGATGCCGACGATCACAGCGGGTTCACCGGTAATAAGAAAGCGGCTCAAGCAAGAACCGCGTCGTTGATCAAAGACCTGGATCGCCTGCAAGAAGTTCTGTACGCTGAGCGCAAGCACCGCGTGCTCCTCGTCCTGCAGGGCATGGATACTGCGGGCAAGGATGGAGCGATTCGGCACATCTTCAGCGGCGTGAACCCACAGGGCGTGCGGGTCGCGAGTTTCAAAGTGCCGACGGCGGAAGAGATGGCTCACGATTTTTTGTGGCGCATTCATCAGCAAACACCCGGCTCAGGCGAAATCGCCATATTCAATCGCAGCCATTACGAGGACGTGCTGATCGTGCGCGTGCATGGGCTGATCTCGCGCGAGGAGTCTCGCCGCCGCTACGCCGAGATCAACGCGTTCGAACAGATTCTCGCCAACGAAGGCACGACGATTCTCAAGTTCTTCTTGCACATCGACAAAGCGCAGCAGAAAAAGCGGCTTCAGGCGCGGCTGGATACAAAAGACAAGCATTGGAAATTCAATGTTGCCGACCTGAAGGAACGGGTGCGTTGGCAGGAGTACACCAAAGCGTACGAGGACGCGGTGAGTGCGACAAGTACGGATTGGGCGCCTTGGTATGTTATCCCCTCGAACCGCAAATGGTACCGTAACCTGGTCATCTCGACGATCCTCGTCAAGTGCTTGAAGGACCTGAAGATGACCTACCCCAAGCCCGCGCCGGGTCTCGACCGGATCGTGATCGAAGACTAGTTGCTCGAAGCCAACCTACTCACCGGACGAGCAGCCCCGCCAGCCCGAGCAAAATACAATAGATGCCAAACGGAAATAGCGCGTTCACCTCGTTGCGTTTGAAATAGCGCATGAGAAACGCGGTGCTGAGATAAGCGACGACGCCGGCAACCACGCCGCCGATCACGGAGATCACTAGGTCGCCGCGCGCGGCGGGTGTGAACAGCTTCGGCATTTCGAGAACGCCCGCGGCTAGAATGATCGGAGTGGCGAGGAGGAAGGAAAATCGCGCAGCGCTCTCGTGCGGCAAGCCGACCACAAGACCGCCGACCAACGATGCGCCGGAGCGCGAAAAACCCGGCAGCAGCCCCAGCGCTTGCGAAATGCCGATCGCAAAAGACTGGGGAAACGTGAGCGCTGCCATATCGCCAACTCGCGCGCGGCGGCGCAGCCATTCTCCAACGAACATAAGGATGCCGTTCAAGATGAGAAAGATGGCGACGAATTGGTATTCGGCAAAGAGAGCGGCGAGCCGCTTTTCAAAAATCAATCCGATCAGTCCAGCGGGGATTGTGCCGACGATAAGCAACAGAATGAGCCGGTTTTGCGGATTCTGAAGCGAAAAACCGGGGACGCTGCGAAGCAAGTCGACCCAGATGTCGCGAAAATAGATCAACAAAGCCAGCGCGGTACCGAGGTGAAGCGCGACCAGGAGCGGCAGAAAAGAATCGGACTGCGGATCGATATTCCAATGCAGCAAATGCGGGATGATGACCGAATTTCCCAAGCTGCTGACGGGAAAGAGTTCAGTGATGCCTTGAAGGATCGCCAGGAGGACGACCGAAAGTGGGTCCATCGATGTATTCATCCTTTGAGTTCAGGGTATTCCGGCAAAATATCGCTCTTTGGTATTCTTCCTCGGCTCTATAGAAAATTCCTATTCACTTTACGAGTTTGGAGTCAACGCTTTAGCGGGTTTGCCAAGTCGATAAACCGCCTAAAGGCTCGACTCCAGCGAATCATAAACCAACGTGACTGTGCGCTAACTTGCTACCGGCAGGGTGAAGAAAAAAGTCGATCCCTTGCCCTCGACGCTCTCTGCCCAAATGTTACCACCGTGCGCTCCAACGATGTGTTTAGCGATCGCCAACCCCAAGCCGGTCCCGCGCGACCCGTCCGCCGCACGTGCGCGCGCTCGATCGACCTTGTAGAACCGCTCGAAGACGCGCGGAAGGTCGTTCGCCGGGATGCCAACTCCAGTATCCGAGACCGAGAATTGAACATTCTCGCCGCTGGGGCTGACTCGAATCTCGACTTGTCCGCCGGCGTGGGTGAACTTGATCGCGTTGTGAATCAAATTGCCCAACACTTTTCGGATGGCTTCTGGATCCGCTAACACCATCGAAGAAGAATCGACCGCTGTGCTTAGTTGAATTCCCTTTAGCTCCGCTTGCGGATGCAACGGAGCAGCGGCTTCTCTCACCAACTCTTCAGCGCGAGTTTCGACGAGCTTGATCGGCGCTTGCCCTGATTCGATCAGCGCCAGGTCCATCAGCTCATCAGTCAGTTGGCGTAACAGATCAATTTGCAAGTGCATCTTGCCGAGCAGGTTGAGGACAAGTGTTTTGTCGTTTAGCGTCTCTTCTGTGAGGGTATCCAGCAAAAGTTGCAGCGAGGCGACGGGCGTGCGCAGTTCATGCGAAACGTTGGCGACAAAATCGCGCCGCGCGCGGCCCAACCGCTGGAGTTCGGTGATTTCATTGGCGCGAATCAAGACGCCGCGCTGTGGCTCTGCGCCCACCGGCTGAACGTGCACCGCAAAGGCGCGCTCGTCCTTGGTGAGGATCTGATCAACCGCCTCTGACTTGCCCATTTGAACTTGATGGACCAGTGGCTCCAGATCACTCGCCCAGGCGATCTCGCGGAGTGGTTTGCCGACGCCGTCTTCGAGCGATAAGAGAGTTCGAGCCGCGTCGTTCACGAATGTAATGTGCGCGTCCGAGTCTAACCAAATCAAGCCGTCTGTCGCGGCGCGCCGAAGAGCATTCAGCAACTCGCCGCTGTTCTTCAATTCAACCTCGCGGGCGAGCCGCGCGGACTCGGATTCGGACAGTTGCCGGGCTTGCAAGCGGTACCTCCATCCAAGCACCGCGAGAACCGTCAATACCGCGAGCAGAAGGACGATCAGAAGGGTTTGCATTTGCGTCATTCCGAAAAGCGATAGCCGATGCCGCGCACCGTTTCGATGCGCGTAGGATTGGCTGGGTCAAGTTCGATTTTTTCGCGCAACCCGCGAACGTGCACGTCGACGGTCCGCGTATCGCCGCTAAAGTCATAGCCCCAGACTTGCTGCAGCAGCAGGTCGCGCGTTAGCACGGCTCCTTTGTGGCGAATCAATTCAGCCAATAGATCGAATTCTTTGGGCGGCAGCTCCAGCAGTTTTCCGTTGCGCCAAACGCGGTGCGCCAGGAGATCGAGCACGAGGTCGCCGGCTTCGAGTCGCGTGGAAGGTTCCTGGCTGCCGCGCCGCATCACCGCGCGCAGACGAGCGTACAACTCGCCGAGCGAGAATGGTTTGATGATATAGTCATCCGCGCCGCTGTCCAATCCGACGATGCGGTCGACTTCGCCGCTGCGCGCGGTCAGAAGCACAATCGGCACGCTGGATTCGTGGCGCAACGTGCGGCAGACCGTCAATCCGTCCAATTCGGGCAGCATCACGTCGAGCAGGATGAGATCGGGTTTGTGTTCGCGTGCCTGATTGAGCGCCGCGATGCCGTCGCTCGCGCGAATGACCTGGTAACCTTCTCGGTTCAGATTGTATGCCAGCGTTTCAAGAAGCGTCTGGTCGTCTTCAACGATGAGAACTTGTGTCATTTTCTACGTTGCACTCGGTGATGAACTGGTTGATGCGCCTTCTCAGGTCGGCGGCAACCTGGCTAAAAGCGTTCGCTTTGTCATCGGAACTGCCCTGCACTGCGGCTGGGTCGGGCAAATCCCAATGGAGTCTTTTTCCATCGCCAAGGAACAGCGGACACTCTTCTTCCGCGCACAGAGTAATCACATAATCAAAGCCCTTGCTCGCGAACTCGTTGAAATGCTTGGAACTTTGGCGCGCGATGTCGATCCCGTCGTCGCGCAGCGCGCGGATGGCGAAAGGGTTGACCGAGGTCGGTTCGCTGCCGGCGCTGAAAACGTCGAAGCGATCTCCGCCCAGCGCGCGGAGTAATCCTTCCGCCATTTGCGAACGCGCGGAGTTGTGGACGCACAAGAAGAGAACGCGTAGTTTGTCTGGCATTGCCCAGCTCAATCCGATTGAATGGGCTGATCGACGTTCAGTTCTTCCAATTGCCCGGTTGCCGCATAGATCACCCGCTCGCCGATATTGGTGACGCGATCACCGATCCGTTCCAGGTTATGCGCGGCGAAGAGCAGATTCAGCGCGCGCGACACCGTCCGCGGATCGTCTACGACGTAGGTCATCAATTCACGAAAGATTTGTTGATACAGGTGGTCGATTTCGTCGTCCCGATCACACACCGCCCCCGCCATGCGCGCGTCGTTACGCGTGAAAGCATCGAGCGACTGGCTCAGCATTTCGCGGCAGATCTCTGCCATGCGCGGAATATCGACGAGCGGCTTGAGCAGCGGCTCGTTCCCCATATGGATCACGATTTCGGCGAGATTCTTGGAATGATCGGCGATGCGCTCCAGTTCGATGGCGATGAGCAGAATCGAAATGATCTCGCGCAGGTCGCTGGCGAGTGGCTGCTGTGTCGCAATCAGCGCATAGCAGCGTTCTTCGATCGCATAGCGTCTCTGGTTGATCTCGGAATCGTGCGCAATGATGGATTGAGCCATGACCCGGTCGCGGGTTCTGAGGGCTGCGACGCCATCCGTGATGGTTTGTCCCGCCTCCGCGCCCAGTTGCAGCAGCTGGCTCTTCAATTCGCCCAATTGATTCTCAAACGTGTCTCGCGGCATGTTCGCTCCTAATCGTTGGGTGGTTGGGTCGTTTGATCGTTGGGGTCAACTACTCAACGATGCAACGATCCAACTAATCAACGATTAAACTATCCAAACCTTCCGGTAATATAGTCTTCTGTCTCTTTTTCCTTGGGGGTCGTGAAGATTTGCCTCGTAGAACCGAACTCAATGATGCGGCCGGCTTGGCTTTTTGTCACATTAGCGGAAGAGCCATCGCGCTCCGCACTCGGTGCATTGTATGACAGCGCCGCAACCGCCTGCCAGCTCATGAAGGCGGTGTAATCAGAAACACGCGCCGCCTGCTGCATATTGTGGGTGACGATGATAATGGTGTACCTCTCGCGCAAACTTTGCATCAACTCTTCGATCTTGAACGTTGCGATGGGGTCGAGCGCAGACGCCGGCTCGTCCATCAGGATGACTTCCGGCTCAATCGCCATCGCGCGGGCGATGCACAAACGCTGCTGCTGTCCACCCGAAAGCGCCAAGCCGCTGGTGTGCAGCTTGTCTTTCACCTCGTCCCATAGCGCTGCGCCGCGCAGCGACCGCTCGACGATGGCATCGAGCGCCGCGCGATCGTTCATCCCGAGCAAGCGCGGACCGAAGACGAGGTTATCGTAGATTGATTTCGGGAACGGATTGGGTCGCTGAAACACCATCCCGACGCGCCGCCGCACGTCCACGACGTCAACGCTCGGTGCAGTCAGGTCTTCGCCATCGAGAAGGATTTGCCCTTCGATGCGAGTGTGCGGGACCAGATCGCTCATGCGGTTCAGCGTGCGTAGGAGCGTTGACTTGCCGCAGCCCGAGGGTCCGATGATCGCGGTGATGTAATGCTCTGGAAAATCGATATTGATGGATTCGAGGGCGCGGGACGTTCCGTAATAAAAACTCATATCCCGCACTTGAATCTTGGTTTGATGCGGCTTTCCGGCAACGCCGGCTGCGGCATCGGAACTCTCTTCTCGATTCGCCAGAGCGCGCGTGAAAACCCGTAATCTCTCCGAATGATCAGTTGCCATTCGAACCACCTGTTTTCAATTTCCACTCCATTGGTGCGCCTGCCGCGCCGTCAACACACGCGCGAGCACGTTCAACCCCAAGACAAACGCGATCAGCACGAGCGCGGTCGTCCACGCTTTATCGTGCCAATCTTTGTACGGCGAGATCGCGTAAACGTAAATGGTGTGGGGCAGCGTGGCGATCGGCTGGTTGGGGTCGGTGCTGAAGAACGGATTCCCGAACGCGGTAAAGATCATCGGCGCGGCTTCGCCGGCGACGCGCGCGATGCCGAGCATGACGCCAGTCACCACGCCATTCAGCGCCGCGGGCAACAACACTTGCAGCGAAGTCTTCCACTCCGGCGCGCCGAGCGCGAGCGCGCCTTCCCGCAAATTACGCGGCACCAGTTTCAGCATCTCCTCCGTCGTGCGCAGGACAATCGGGGTCATAATGATCGCCAGCGCAAAGCCGCCCGAAAAAGCCGAAAAGTGTCTCTGCGGCAGGACGACCACGGTGTAGGCGAAGATGCCCATCACAATCGATGGAATGCCGGCGAGCACGTCAGTGCCAAATCGTACGGCGACGCCCAAAGGCGTATTGGGATGGTCAGTCACATAGAACGCGGCGACGAGACTGATCGGCATGGCGATCACACATGCAATGCCAACGACCATCGCCGAGCCGAGAATTGCGTTGGCGACTCCGCCGCCGGGTACGCCAACCGGAGTGGGCAACTGCGTAAAGAAATCCAAACTCAGAAAGCGTCCACCCTCCAGCACGACATAGGAGATGATCCAGACCAGCGGAAATACTGCCAGCAGCGTCGCCACGCCGGTCAAGGTCAACATCACGCCATTGACGAATTTACGGCGACGGTAATTCGCGCCGCGTGTTTGCGGAAAAGAGCCGGTAGTCATACGCGCGCCTCCGTAGGAACGCGGCGTGCCACCCTCCATACCAAGAGCCGCGCGATCAGATTCAGGAAGAGCGTAATGATGAACAAGACCAGTCCGATTTCGATCAGCGCCTGCCGATAGAGATCCGACGTGGCTTCTGAAAATTCGTTCGCGATAATGCTCGCCATCGTATAGCCGGGGTGCAGGATCGATGCCGTCAGGTCGGGGTTGTTGCCGATCACCATCGTCACGGCGATCGTTTCGCCGAGCGCGCGACCCAGCCCCAGGATCACCGCGCCGAGAATGCCGGACAAGCCGTACGGCACAAGGACTTGCGAGATGGTCTCCCACTGCGTCGCGCCCAATGCCAGCGCGGCTTCGCGCTGCGCGCGCGGGATCGCCAGAAAAACGTCGCGGCTGACCGAGCTGATCGTCGGGAGGATCATAATCGATAGGACCAGCGACGCGGCGAGCCGGCTGGGACCGTAAACGGGACCTTCAAAGATGGGTAGGAACGACAATTGAGCGTTCAAGAGTTTTGCGGTTGGCTGGATCAGGGTTGGCACGAGGACATACAGCGCCCACAATCCATAGACGACGCTCGGAACCGCGGCGAGAAGCTCGACCAGAAAGCCCAGGGGTTGGCGCAGCCAGTCCGGCGCAAGCTCAGCCAGAAAAATCGCGATGCCCAGTCCGATCGGCACGGCGATCAGCACGGCAATGAACGAAGTCAGCAAGGTGCCGTAGATGTAGGGCAGCGCGCCAAAGACGTTCGTCACTGGATTCCAATCGATACCCGTTAGGAATTCGAGACCGAACTTGGCGCGCGGCAGCGCAGAGTTCTGCCACAACTCATACCCGATGGCGAGCGTGACCAGCAAGACCAAGGCAGAGGCGAGAATGGTCAGCGCGCGAAAGAAGACATCGCCGTGCTTGAAGCGGCGAGCCCATTGGGTGTACCAAAGGGCGCGACTGGGAAACTTGACTCTTGAATCGACTGACATTGCGAGTGTCCTCGTGGCTCTGGGTTTGCTAGAGCCATTGCCTAACAAGCGATTGGTTGACAGACGCCGCGGAGCGAGTCAAATGGGCTACGGCACGAATTGCATTTTACTCGCTTCTCGAATCTTCACAACCGGCAAGCGCGTCGAATGGGAGCGCGCTGTGCCGCGAGCCGCGCGCTCCCATTCGTAACTCGCTTGGTTTATTGGAGCGGTTTTCCGTTGCAGGTGATCGTGCCCAATTTGGCAAGGACTGCTGTTTTAACAGCATCCGGCAGCGGGACGTATAGCAGGTCATTGGCGGTCTTGGTGCCGTCCGGACCATACGCCCATTTGATGAAGTTGACGATCTTCTGCCCCTTGACGCAATCGGTCTGATTCAGGTAGACCAGAAGATACGTGTAGGTCGCGATGGGCCAAGAATTCGCACCGGGCGCGTTGGCGATGGAGATCGCGAGTTTGTCGCCCATATCCGTGCCGAAATCTGCCATGGCAGACTGGACGGAGCCGGTGCCCGCAGCAGTGTAATTGCCGGCTTTGTTCTGGACGGTGCCGTAGGGCAGCTTGTTCTGAAGCGCGTACGCGAGTTCGAGATAGCCCAGCGCGCCCTCATTTTGGGCGACCAACCCCGCCACGCCCGGGTTGCCCGAGCCGCCTAGCCCGCCGCCGGGCCACTTGACCGAGGTCGCGCTTCCAACTTGACTCTTCCAATCCGGGCTGATCTTCGAGAGGTAATCCGTGAACGCGAACGTCGTACCCGAGCCGTCGGAGCGGTGCACCAGGATGATGTCTTTCGCCGGGAGTTTGACATCGGGATTCGCTTGCTGAAGGACCGGATCGTTCCATTTCTTGATCTTGCCGAGATAGAGATCGGCGATGGAGGTCGCGGGAAACTTGAGGGTCGCGGTGATGACCTTGCCGTCGTCGCCGGTCAAGTTGTAGCTTGGGACGATCGCGCCGGCAACCGAGGGGAACATGTGAAGACCCGGTGCGGCTGCCAATTGCGCGTCGGTCAGGATGGCATCGCTCGCGCCAAAGTCCACGGTCTTGGCAGTGATCTGCGCGATGCCGCCGCCGGAGCCGATGCCCTGATAATTGAATTTGGCGGAAGTGTCGACGAACGCATACTGATAGAACCAAGCAGAATAGAGCGGTTGAGGGAACGTCGCGCCCGCGCCATTGATGGTGATGGAGCCGGCTGCCGGCGCGGCAGTGGGTTGCGGTCCGGGCGTGGGGGTGATGACTTTTTCTACGACGACGGTCTGCGGGACTGCCACGGTTTGCTGGACAGCGACCGTTTGCACTACTGGCGCACTGGTCGGTGCAGCCGGCGCGGCGCAAGCGCTGACGATTACCGCGAGCAAGAGCATTGCGCTTGCAAAGAACGCGGTTTTGAGCTTGAGCATACTTTCTCCTCCTAAGAGAATTGGGATTTTGATCGACTATATTTCGATCATTGCAAGAGAACTAGTTCCAAACTTGCTGCAACTGCATCGGCGAAGGGCGGTCCCAGTCCAACCAAGATGGCAGAGTGTCTTCCATGGCGATTTCGGCGATCAGTTGTTCCACGCGGCGGCAGATTTGATCGCGGAGCTCGCGCACCTGATCTAATGGCTTGCCCATGGGGTCTTGGAATTCCCAGAGGTGGATGCCGCTGTGCGCGCGCGGATAAATCCCGGCTTCCATGAAAACGACGATGTCGGCTTGGTCTAACATCCGCTGCGAGACCGGTTTAGGCGATTTGCCGCTGAGGTCGATACCTTGCTCGAACATCACTTGCATCGCGCGCACGCCGATCCGTTCGGCAGGCAGAGTGCCGCACGAAGTTGCCTTGCCCCGCATTCCTGCCAGATGGTTGAACCACGCTTCCGCGATTTGGCTGCGAGTGGCATTTCGTACATCAACGAAGAGCACGCGCTTCATATTGGATCTCCTTGGGATCACGATAAATGACAGGACGGCGACACGAGTAGAGACATTGTGGACAGATAAATTTTCGCCAGCCAAGATGCCAATGCTTCCTAAAAGACACAATCGCGATGTCGAATCTGCGTTCCAAGCGCGCCCCGCATACAGGACAACGCGGGGCAAATAGCCCGGGGAGAAACCGCAAAAGAGCTAGAATGTACAGAACCAACGCACCCAAAAAAATCCATTCCATCGTCAAGTATCTCGGTCTCCAATGCCTGTATGTATTCTCAGAATTCATTCTAAAGTAGGCGTGTAAAGTCTGATAGTTCAAATGGAAAAGACATGGTAAATCTTCTGTAAGAATCTCTTTACAAAGCTAGGCGTGAGTTGAGTTTCTAGCAGCATATGAATGTGGGGCGATGGGACGCAATAGAGTACTCCTCTCCATAGAGATTGCTCGGGCAATCATGCACGCCCGATTCATCGCGAGAATACGACCGCTGTGCTCGTGCGACACTCGGGACTAACATTAGAATTTGCACGGTATACTATCATAGGATAGAATGAGCGTATTGAGCCGCATCACCGCGATCATTGGATCGTCCGGCGACGGCAAATCGACGCTGCTGCGGACGCTGAATCGCATGGGCGACCAGGCGCAAGTCACGCGTGGAAGGCGATGTGCTGCTGGATGGCGAAAATATTTACGCGCCGACCTCAACGCCATCGTCTAAACGCACGACCTGAAGGTCCGCCTTCGGCGAAAACACTTCAGGTCTAAACGGAGACACTATGCCACGCGATACTTTCGGCGGTCAACTCACCGATCTCAAGCATCAACTCCTGCAACTCGGCTTAGACACGAGCCAGACCATCAGCTCGGGCGTAGAGGCGCTCAAGACGCGCGATCGCACGCTTGCAAACGCAATTATCGCGAACGACGCGGAGATCAACCGGCTTCGCTACAGCATCGAAGAACAATGCTACGAATTGATCGCGACGCAGCAGCCACTCGCCAGCGACCTGCGCGAGATCATTTCGATTCTGCTGATCGCCATCGAGCTGGAGCGCATCGCCGATCATTCCAAGAATCTCGGCGAAATCGTGATCCATATGGGCGACGAGCCGCTGCTCAAACCGTTGATCGATATCCCGCGCATGGCGGAGATCACGCAGTCGATGCTCCAGCAAGCGCTCGATGCGTTCGCGCGCAACGACGCCGCGCTGGGGCGCGCGGTCTGCAACCGCGATGACGAGATCGACAATCTCTATCAGCAGATTTTTCGCGAACTGTTGACCTACGTGATGGAAGACCCGCGCACGGTCAACCGCGCGCTGAACCTGCTCTTCGCCGCGCACAACCTAGAACGCATCGGCGACCGCATCACGAATATCGGCGAGCGCGTGATCTATGCGGCGACCGGGAAATTGGAAGAGTTGAACATCGAGCGCCGCGCAACGTGAAATGCCTCGTCGCGATCTCCTCATCCTTGGTCTGGTCGGCTTTGTCACGTCCTTTGGCGCGCATTCCGTCGCGGTCAATCTGCCGACGTACGCGCGGCAAGTCGGCGTCGGCGCGTTCGCAATCGGCGCGTTGATCGCGGTGTACGATCTCGCCGAAGTCATCGCCAAGCCGCTCTTTGGTTATCTTGCCGACAAACGTGGGCAGGTGATGACATTATGGGCGGGGCTGGGCGTCTTTTCGCTTGCCTCGCTTGCGTTCTTGGCAATCGATCCGCGCTGGCTCATGCTCATTCGCTTGCTGCAAGGGCTGGGCGCGGCGGCATTCTCGGTCGTCTCGGTAGCGCTCGTCGCCGCGTACTTTCCGGACGCGCGCGGGCAAGCGCTTGGAATTTACAACGCGCTCAAAGGCGCCGGGTACGTCGTCGCGCCGGCGTTGGGCGGATTCATCGTCGCGCGGACGAGTTTCGCCGGACTGTTCGTCGTCAGCGCGATCGTCGGCATCGTCGTCCTCGCGCTTTCGCTTGTGCTGCGCGAGCCGGCAAAACCCGCCATGTTGGAAGACGACGATTTCGATCTGCGCGAATTTCTCGCGCCGCTGTCCGATCCGCGCCTACTGCCCTGGTACGCGGTCATCGTCGTGAATATGTTTTTCGTCGGCATTCTCTTTGGCTTTGTCCCGGTGTATCTGAATAGCATTGGCTACGATCCGTTCCGCGCCGGCGTGATCCTCAGCGCAGGTACGCTCGCGTACTTGCTGGTGCAGCCCGCGGCGGGCTGGCTCGCGGATCGCTTTAGCGCGCGCGCGACGATCATCGCCGGGCTGCTGGCGTCGTCGCTCAGCATCGCGCTAATCACATTCACGCAAGGGCTGCCGCTCGTCGCGCTCGTCGTCCTTGGCGCCTTGGGCATCGGCGTCGTGTGGACGAATTGCGATGCCCTGATCAGTCAGCTCGCCCAAGCCGGGAAACTGTCCAGCAGTCTCGGCGCTGCCGGCTCGTACAAGGAGATCGGCGATATGCTCGGACCGCTGACCATCGGCGGCGTCGCGCAAGGGTTCGGACTCGCGACCGGCTTTGTCGCGTGCGGCGCGCTCGGATTCGCCGGCACGCTGTGGATTGGGCTTTACCGAGACGACAAATGATTCGCGTCCTTTTTCTAGGCGTCCATAATTCCGCGCGTTCGCAAATCGCGGAAGGATTACTGTGCGCGATGGCCGGTGATCGATTCGACGCCTTCAGCGCCGGCAGCGCGCCGTCGTCGCTGCATCCGCTGGCGATCCGCGCGATGCGCGAGCGCGGCATCGACCGGCAGTTGGCGGCTTTTCGGCAAACGGCAGACGACATAGCCAACCACCTACGCGAATTTATCGGCGGCGCGCCTCAGAAAGCCCCATGACCAAACTCTTGCTCGTGGAAGACGATCAAACCCTCCGCGAAACTCTCGTTTACAATCTCACGCGCGAAGGTTACGCGGTGATCGAAGCGAGCAGCGGCATCGCCGCGCTCGACCTCGCGCGCGAGCGCAAGCCCGACCTCGTTCTGCTCGACATCATGCTGCCCGAACTCGACGGGCTGACCGTTTGCCGCGCGCTGCGCCACGAGACCGACGTGCCGATCGTACTGCTGACCGCGCGCAGCGGCGAGGTCGACCGCATCGTGGGGCTGGACTCCGGCGCGGATGATTACATCGTCAAGCCGTTCTCGCTCGGCGAGCTGTTGGCGCGTTTGCGCGCGGTCCTGCGCCGCGGGCATCGCGAGCCGGAGACGAAATTGCAAGCCGGCGACCTCACACTCGATCTGGTGGGACACCGCGCAACGCGCGGCGGTCAGACGCTCAATCTCGCGCCGAAGGAATTTGATTTACTCGCGGAATTGATGCGGCATCAGGGCGCGGTGCTGACGCGCGATTTGCTCTTGCAGCGCGTCTGGGGTTTCGATTTCGGGGGCGACACGCGCACAGTGGACGTGCACATCCGTTGGCTGCGCGAGCAGATCGAGGATGATCCGGCAGACCCGCGCCGCATCGAGACGGTGCGCGGGATCGGCTATCGTTTTGAGGGCTGAGATGGAGTGGATCCTCGGCGCGGCGTTGGGCGCGGCGCTGCTCGTTTTATTCTACCTGAAGGTGCGCTTGGATTCCGCGCGCGCGGCGGCGCAGGATGCGCGCCGCGCATTGTCCGACGCGCGTGCCGAGTTGGGACGACTGCGTGGGCAATGGGACAGCGTGACGCGCGGCATCGGCGAGGGCGTCATCCTGATCGATGCAAAGCAGAAAATCATTTTTGCGAACGCCGCCGCCCGCCGTCTGCTCGCGCTGAGCGATAGCGCGGCGATCACGTTGGGGCAGGTCGCGTGGGGACTCGAATTGCAGCCGCTCATCGAGGAAATTCTGGCGCAGCGAACCGATGCGTTGGCGCAGACGGTCGTCCACGACGACCGCGCGTTCCTCGTCGGCGTCCGCGCGTGCGCGGCGGAAGCGCCGTGCCGCGCGCTGATCGTCATCAGCGAAGTGACCGAGCTGCAGCGTCTTGGCAAAGCGCGGCGGGAATTCGTCGCCAACATTTCGCACGAGCTGCGAACGCCGGTCACCGCGCTCCAACTTCTCGCCGACACCGTAGCGAACGAGACCGAACCGGCATCCTCGTCCGCCCGCGCGTGGATCGAAAAGATGCGCGGACAGATCGACGTGCTGAATCAATTGACGACGGAGTTGATGGACCTGGCGTTGATCGAGTCCGGGCAGATGCCGATCGCACTTGTGGAGACGCAGATCGCGGAGCTCGCCGGTCAAGTCATCCAGTTGCTTCAGCCGCAAATGGAGCGCAAACAGATTTCGATCGAGCTGGTGGTTGCTCCCCATCTCTGCGCGCTGGCGGACCCGGTGGGCGTGCGGCGCGTGCTCAGCAACCTACTGCACAACGCGATCAAGTTCACGCCGCCGCAGGGACACATTCGCGTTCAAGCGCTGGCGGTCGGCGAGGATATTGAGATTCAAGTCGCCGATAACGGCATCGGCATTCCCGCGCGCGATCTGCCGCGAATTTTCGAGCGCTTTTACAAAGTGGACCGCTCGCGCGTGCCGGGCGAGACGCGCGGCACCGGCTTGGGTCTGGCAATTGCCAAGCACATCCTGGAAGGACACGGCGGCAAGATTTGGGCGGAGAGCGTGGAAGGCAAGGGTTCTACGTTTCACTTTACGCTGCCCGCCGCGAGTTGAAACACGTCAGGCAAAGAACGCCACCCCCAGCGTCCCCGGTCCAGCGTGGGTTGTGATCGCCGCGCCGAGACCGTAAATCGGAATTTCATCGACCTGGAGCGCGCGCTTTAGCTCAGCGGCGAGCGCCTGCGCGGCTGGAAGCTCGTCAGCGTGCATCACGCTGAGCCGCGCCGCCGGCGAACGCGGACACTGTTCGACCACCAACTCCTTCAAGCGCGCCAGCGCGGCGCGGTGGGAGCGCACTTTTTCCAACGCCTCCACGCGGCCGTCTTTGAGTTCCAGGATCGGTTTGATCTGGAGCACGCCGCCGATCAACGCCGACGCGCCGCCGATGCGCCCCCCCTTTTGCAAGTAATCCAGCGTCGCCACCAGAAAGTACGTGCGCGCGCGCGGGATCAGCGCGTTCAAGCGATTCACGATCGCGTCCGCGCCGACGCCGCTCTCCGCCCATTCCGTCGCCGCGATCACCATGCTCGCGAGGTTGCCGGCGACAGTGCGCGTGTCGATAATCCGGAGGTCGGCGGTCGGAAATCCTTCCGCCTGCGCGGTCACCGCCGAACGAATCGTGCCGCTGATGTCACTGGAAGGATGGATCGATAGAACCGTCTGCGCTGCGGCGAACTGCCGCCGATACGCCGCGATCAAATCCCCCGGCTCGGGCGCGGCGGTCTTGGGTAACTGCGGCGATGCTTTCAAGCGGCGAATGAATTCCGGAAAATCGAGATCGACCTCCTCTCGAAAACTCTCCAGCCCAAAGAGGATGACTTGGGATGCCACTTCGATCGAATGTGCGGCGGCGAATCCCGGCGGCAGCGTGGCGGTGGTGTCGGTGACGATCCGAATGTTCGACGACGTTGCGTTCATCGCTCTCCTTGATGTGCGAAATTCGCGTTCGATGATATAATCGCCCCGATCCAACGCGTTGATTCATTGTACCCACAAACCGCCCCGCGCGTCAAACCTGCCCATTCCAGCCAACGGAGTTGCTCATGCTCACCGTCGAGAAAATCGACACGCGCGCGAAACCGCAAGTACGACGCTTTATCGAAATTCCTTACCGGCTCTATGCCCATCACCCGCAATGGGTCCCGCCCCTCCGCATGGACGCCGCGATGCAGTTGAACCGGCAGAAGCATCCCTTCTACGAACACTCGGACGCCGATTTTTTTATCGCCACGCGGGACGGGCGCGCGGTAGGACGCATCGCCGCGCTGGAGAATCGCCGCTTCAACGCGTATCACCAAACGCGCGAGGCGCAATTCTATTTGTTCGAGTGCGTGGACGATGCCGAAGCCGCCGCCGCGCTGTTCGAGCAGGTTGTCGCTTGGGCGAAAGCGCGCGGACTCGATCGCGTTGTGGGTCCCAAAGGATTCGGCGTGGTCGATGGTTACGGCTTGCTGGTCGAAGGGTTTGAGCATCGCCAGATGATGACGATGATGAATTACAATTTTGAATACTATCCGCGCCTCGTGGAAGCCGTCGGTTTCCAAAAGGAAGTCGATTTTATTTCGTGCTACCTCAGCGCGGAGACCTTCCACTTGCCGGAGCGCGTTCACCGCATCGCCGAGCGCGCGGCGCAGCACAGCGGCTTGCGCGTCCAACGTTTCAAGAGCAAGCCAGAACTCATCGCGTGGGCGGACCGCATCGGTGAGGCGTACAACAAAGCGTTCGTCAAGAACTGGGAATACTATCCGCTGACTGACCGCGAGATCAAATTCCTGCTCGACAACCTGATGATCGTCGCCGATCCGCGGCTGATCAAGATCATCGTCCACGGCGACGAGGTCGTCGGCTTTCTCTTCGGCTTTCCGGATTTATCGGCAGCCCTCCAGCGCGCACGCGGACATCTGCTTCCTTTCGGTCTCCCCGATCTGCTGTTGGAAATGCGGCGCACGAAATGGATCGCGCTGAACGGCGCGGGCATCCTGCCCGAGTTTCAAGGGCGCGGCGGCAACGCGCTGCTCTACTCGGAAATGGAAAAGACAATGTCCGAGTTCCACTTTAAGCACGCCGATCTGACGCAGATCGCCGAGACGGCGGTGCAGATGCGGCAAGACCTCATCAATGTCGGCGGCAAGCCGTACAAAAACCATCGCGTCTACCGACGTGCCGTATAACGAGTGGCGAGTAGCGCGGTGCTGCCCTTCTCCGTCGCACGGCGCGCGTTATAACTGGCCCGACGCTCCCCAGTTCTTCAGCAACTCCCGATACGTTGGATCCGCGTAACGGTCTAGCGCGAACGCCGGCGCGTACGCCGGCAACTTGCCGCCGGTGACATACGCCGCGAGCAATTCTCCCGCCGCGCAAGACGCCATGATGCCATAGCCCGACAGCGCGGCGATGACGAATGCGCCCGGCACCGGCAGCCGCCCAATCAGCGGGCGATTCTCCGGCGTCTTGGTGTAATAGCCGCCGTCCATCGTCAGACGCGGCATTCGCTCAAAGTACATCTTGAGCGCGGGGAGCATCGTCGATAAACCGCGCAGGGCGATCTCCGGATATCGTTGATCGAAACCAATCGGCAGCGTTGGCTCGACGTGTTCCGTGTGGTACGTCCACAGCACGAGAAACGTCGGATTCGCCGCGCCGCCTTCCGGTCGCGCGTGCACGCCGGCGGGAAACTCGTCCAGCAGCGCGCGCGCGTCCGGCGATGCCGCGAACGCGGCGCCTTCCTCGTCCGACCACGGCAACTTTTGCGAATCGATCCAGATCAGCAGCGGCGCGTCGCGCGGAAAAACGCGCGCGTCGTCGCGGAACGCGACCTTGATGTGCAATTCGGAGAAGACCGGCAGATCGACGCCGATCATTCGGCTGACCGGCTTCAGGAATGGACCCGCCGCGATCACCATGCTATCGGTCGCGATGGATTCACCGCTGCTCAGGCGTACTGCGCGGACGCGCCCGCCGGTCGTATCGACCCCGTCTACGCGCGCGTCGATAAACCGGACGCCGCAATCTTTCGCCCGCTCGAGCATGTACATTCCGAGCTGTTGCGCGCTGAGCCAGCCGCAGCGCCGCGCGTGGATGACGGCGACCGCGCGTTCGGAGAGATAAGGAAAATGTTTGCGAATCAGCGCGCGGTCGAGAATCAAATCTGAACCGACCGGCTGATTCTCAAAACCTTCTGCCGGCGCGAGAACGTAATCGGAACCCGTCTGATGCACGCGCAGCTCGCCCGCGCCGAGCGACGCGGCTTCCTTGCCCGCGCGGCGCAGTTCGTCGATTCGCGATGCATCGGCGGTCGCGTACAAATAGCCGCGCCGATTGAGCCGGAAGATATTGCCGCTCTCGCGCGCCAACTCCTCCATGATGTCGATACTACGGTTCATCAGCCGCACCATCGCATCGCCCGGACCGGGCCACCAGTTGCGATAACATTCCGTCGATTTATCGCTCGTCAGCGATAACGGCGCGCGCTCGTCGACCAACACAACGTTCTTGACGC
>JBBIJS010000002.1:31385-34614 GCA_037445855.1 Chloroflexota bacterium
TCCGTCCCCACAGCGAGCGGCGCGTTGGGGTCACTGCTCCAATCACTCCACGATCCTTCGTACAACAGCGCGCCATCGATGCCGGCGAGCTGCAACGCGTAGATCGTTTGACACGCGTTGACGCCGCTCCCGCAGTAAACGACGATGCGCGCGGCGTCGTTAGCGCCCAACTGGTTGAATCGTTCGCGCAACGCGGCGGGTTCGAGCAAGCGCGGGTCGTCCGCCGCGACGAGATTGCCGGCAATCGGCGCGCTCTTCGCGCCCGGAATATGCCCCGCACGCGGATCGATCGGCTCGACCTTGCCTTCGTACCGTTCCACCGCGCGCACATCCAGCACGAGCGTCTTCGCGTCTTTCCTCAGCGCGTCGACCACTTTCCGATCAACTACGCGCTCCGGGTATGGACGCGCGATGAACGTGGCGCGCGCCGCCCGCGGCTCTTGCGTTTGCAGCGGACGACTTTCCACCATCCATTGCGTGCTGCCGCCGTCGAGCAGCGAAACGTTCTCGTGACCGAAATAGCGCAGCAGCCACCAGAGCCGCGCGGCTGTCGCGCCGCCGCGATCATCGTACGCGATGACATGCGTGCCCGCGCCGATGCCGGCGCGCGCCATCGTTTCCGCGAACGCGTCGGCGCGCGGCAGCGGATGGCGTCCCGGTCCTTGCCCGCGCGGCGACGATAGATCAGCGTCGATATCTAGAAATACCGCGCCGGGAATATGCCCGCGCAGATATTCGTCGCGCCCGGTCTTGTCCTTATCGAACAAATACCAGCGCACGTCAACGACGCGCAGGTTCGCGTCGTTCAAGTGCGCCGCAAGCCAAGCGGTGGAAACGAGAGATGAAACTGGCATGAATCTCCTTCAGCCCCACTGAACCACAAAGGCACAAAGACACGAAGGTTTTTGTTTTCGAGTTCCATGAGACTTTACAAGACGATTCGCTTGATTCCGTCCTTGATCAAAGGAACGTTGAAATTAATCAGCAAACCAAGACGTTTTTGAGTGAGCTTGAGGTACGTGAGGAGTTGAGCATCAAAGAGAGGAATCGTCGCTTCAACCGCCTTCAATTCGACAATCACCAGTTTTTCGACGAGCATGTCCAGACGGAGACCAGCGTCCAGATGAACCTCTTTGTAGATGATCGGTAGAACAACCTCGGACTCAACTTTGATGCCACGTTGTCCCAAGTCATACGCCAGACAGGTTTCGTAAACTGATTCCAAAAGTCCTGGTCCCAATTCCTTGTGCACCTGAAACGCAGCATCAACAATTACCTTCGCAACTCGTTCAACTTCTGCCGGAACCGGATCGAATGATTTCATCTGCGTAGTTCCTCCTGTCAAATGATTTTGCTGATGCTTGCTTTTCTCTTTGTGCCTTCGTGGTAGATGAACTTGCGCTATCGATAGTCCGGTTCCGGCGCTGGCTTGTTGTCCAGAATCTTTTCGATCCGCGCCATCACGTCGTCGTTTAATTTGGCAACGACATCCAACGCTTTCATATTCTCGACCACCTGCTCCGGCTTGGACGCGCCGGTGATGACCGTGCTCACGTTTGGATTCTTGAGGCACCACGCCAGCGCGAGCTGCGCCAGCGTGCAACTCAGTTCAGCCGCCAGCGGCGTCAACTGCCTGACCTTCTCGATGTTCTTGCGCGCCGATTCTTTCTCGAATTCCGCGCGCAGCCATTCGTACCCCGGCAGTGTGACGCGCGTGCCCGGCGGAATGCCTTTGTTGTACTTGCCGGTGAGCAGACCACTTGCCAGCGGGCTCCAGATCGTCGTTCCCAAACCGATCTCTTTGTACAGATGCGCGTACTCCTTTTCCACGCGTTCGCGCGCAAACATGTGATACTCGGGCTGCTCCATCTGCGGTGGAACTAAATGCTCGCGCCGCGCGATCCCGTACGCTTCGGTAATCTGCGCCGCGCTCCACTGGCTCGTGCCCCAATAGAATGCCTGGCCCTGGTCGATCAGATAGCTCATCGCGCGAACCGTCTCTTCGACCGGCGTGTAAATGTCCGGGCGATGACAAAAAATCAGATCGACGTATTCCATCTGCAGCCGCGCGAGCGACGCGTTCGCGCCTTCGACGAGGTGTTTGCGCGATAGCCCGGTCTCATTTGGACCATCGCCGCCCCAGAATATCTTGGTCGAGATCACCAAGTCGGAGCGCTTCCATCCCATTTTCTTGATGACGTTGCCCATCACCGTCTCGGCGTTGCCGTGCGCGTAGCCCTCCGCGTTATCGAAAAAATTTACGCCCGCGTCATACGCCGCCTTCATACAATCGAGCGCGACTTGCTCGCCGACCTGTCCGCCGTACGTGACCCACGCGCCCAGCGACAGAGCGGAAATCTGCAAGCCCGCTGAACCCAGATGACGATATTCCATTCGTTCCTCCCATGTTGAGAACCATTGACTCCATTATACGCAAAAACTGCGATAAGGCACAAACCATTGGACAGGACACCTGATCGGTGTTATCATTAAGCCGTGAGATATTCAACTCCAAAAAGGGAGAACGCTTCGTGACGCAACCCATCACGCCGGACTGGGTGAAGGATGCCATCTTCTATCAAATCTTTCCCGATCGCTTCGCGACCAGCGCGCAGGTGGACAAGCCGCACAATCTCGAACCGTGGGACGCGCCGCCGACGGTACTTGGATTCAAGGGCGGCGACCTGCTCGGCGTTGTCGAGCATCTCGATTACTTGTGCGACCTCGGCGTCAACGCGATTTACCTCAACCCGATATTCCAATCGACCGCGAACCATCGCTATCACACGCACGATTATTTTCAGACCGATCCGATCCTCGGCGGCAACGCGGCATTCCAGTCGCTACGCGACGCTGCGCACGCGCGCGGTATTCGAGTCGTGATCGATGGCGTGTTCAATCATGCGAGCCGCGGCTTTTATCAATTCAATCACACGCTGGAAAACGGCAAACATTCGCCCTACCTCGATTGGTTCACTTTCCGCGACTTGCCGGCGCGCGCGTACGCGGAACCGATCAACTATGACGCGTGGTGGGGTCTCGCCGCGCTGCCCAAGTTCAATCATCGCAATCCGCAGGTGCGCGAATTCATCTTTCGCGTCGCCGAGCACTGGATTCGCGAAGGGATCGACGGCTGGCGGCTCGACGTGCCCGGCGAAATCGACGACGACGAGTTCTGGCGCGAGTTCCGCCGCCGCGTCAAAGCGATCAACCCGGACGCGTACATCGT
>JBBIJS010000003.1:0-10581 GCA_037445855.1 Chloroflexota bacterium
CGACCTGCGTGCTGTAATCGATCCAGCCCGCGTCGACCGCCGCGCGCGACGCGCCCACCGCCGCGCCGAGTGTGTTCGCGAGTTGCTTGATCGGCTCGAACCCTTCCGCGGTCTTCGCACCCCGTCCGCCCGAGACCACGATCTTCGCTTCCGCGAGATCGACCGACGCGGCTTGTTTTTTCACCTTCTCGACGACCTTGGCGCGCGGCGCGGTCGCGGTGAAATCCATTTTTTCGATTGGCGCGCTCGCGGAACCTTCCGCCGCCGGCGGAAAAATGTTCGGGCGGATACTGACCATCACCGGCAGCACTTTGGATTTGACCGTCGCGACGGCTTTGCCCGCGTAGACCGGGCGCTTCAAGACAAGCGTCCCGCCGTCAACCGTAAAACTGGTGCAGTCCGTAATCAACCCCATGTCCAACCGCGCCGCGACGCGCGCGCCAAGTTCTTTGCCAAAGCCGGTCGCGCCAAATAAGATCACCGCGGGCTGCGCTTTGCGGATGACCTCCGCCAGCGCGGCAGTGAAAACTTCCGGCGCAAACGTCGCCATCGCCGCGTGGTCAACCTGATACACTTGCGCGACGCCGGTCTTGGCGAGCGACTCGGCGCACGTGGCGATGCCGCTGCCCAGCGTGACGCCTTCTACCGCGCCGCCAAGCCCTTTTGCCATTTCGTTTGCGACGGTAACGAGTTCATACGAGACTTTGCGCAGAGTGCCGTCGCGTCCCTCTGCGACAATGAGAATGTTGTTTGCCATTTCAAATCACCTGTGGGAGAAATATACCAAATTTTCCAAAACAGCCAAACTTGCCAAATGCGTTTTTGGCACATTGGGTTCTTTGGCAGATCTGGCAAAATTGATTTAGATCACCTTCGCTTCTTCGCGGAGCAGGCGCACGAGTTCCTTTGCCGCCGTCGCCGCGTCGCCGGGGATGAGTTTGCCGGGCGGACGCGCTGCCGGCGGTTCAATGGTCACGACCTCCAGCTTCGCGCCTTTCGCGCCAAGCGTGGCGGGATCGAGTCCGAGGTCGGCGGCTTTCCAATCCGTAATCGGTTTCTTCTTCGCGCCCATGATGCCTTTGAGCGATGGATAGCGCGGCTCGTTCAAGCCCTGCTGCGTCGTGATGATCGCGGGCAGCGACGTTTCCGCAAGATCACGATCGCCATCGACCTCGCGCAAGCACTTGGCGGATTTCTTGTCTTCGCTCACGTCGAGTTTGATGACGGAGTTGACGTGCGGCAGATCGAGCAGTTCCGCGACGCGCACACCGACCTGCGCGTTGTCTTCGTCGACCGCCTGCTTGCCGGCGAGAACCAAGTCGAACTGCATTTTCTTCAGCGCGGCGGCAAGCACTTTGGCAGTGGTCGATGCGTCGCCGCCTTCGAACGCGGGATCGTTGAGGTGGACGGCTTCGTCCGCGCCGAGCGCCAAGCCCTTGCGGATGGTTTCCTTGGCGTCCTCCGGTCCGAGACAGAGCAGCGTGACCTTGCCGGTGTGCTTTTCGATAAGGCGCAACGCTTCCTCAACGCCGTACTCGTCGTACGGGCTGATGATCCAGGAGATGCCTTCGGTAACGACTTTGCCATCTTTAATTTGAATGCGCGTCTCTGTGTCTGGGACGCGCTTGATCAGAACAACGACGTTCATCCGTCATGCTCCTTTGCATCGGGTTTTTCAAGGCGAGTATCTTTCTTCTTTTTCTTGATCGTCTCCGGCGGAGTGAGATGTCTCGGCTGAGCCGGCGGCGCGACAACTTTTGGCTCGACGGCTCTCGGCGCGGGCACTGGTTCGATAGCGACCGGCTCCTCTTTCGGCTCAACAACTTTCGGCGCGGGCACTGGTTCGATAGCGACCGGTTCCGGTTTCGGCGCAGGTGCCGGCTCGACCGCGACCGGCTCCGCTTTCAGCTCAACGGCTTTCGGCGCGGGTGCCGGCTCGGTGGCGACCGGCTCCGCTTTCGGCTCAACGGCTTTCGGCGCGGGTGCCGGCTCGATCACGATCTTTTTAATCGTCTGATCGACCGCCGTTGACTGCGACGATTGATCGGCTTTCAGCTTCTGATCGCGGCGATAGAAATAATCCATCACGAACAAGACGACCAGCGTGGTGACTAGCGACACCAAGCCGCCGGAGAAAACCAGAATGAAATCTCGGCTCATCCCTTAATCCTTCAACAGCGCTTTGGCGATTACGACGCGCTGGATTTGATTCGTGCCTTCGTAAATCTGCAATAGCTTCGCATCGCGCATATACTTCTCGACTTTATAGTCTGCCATATAACCGTAGCCGCCGAGCAGCTGCACCGCGTCGGTCGTCACTTGCATCGCGACGTCCGAGCCATACGCTTTGGCGATCGCGGAGGCGTACGAGTACGGCAGCTTTTGATCGGTCAGCCACGCGGCGTGCCACACGGACAGGCGCGCCGTCTCGATCTTGATCGCCATATCGGCGAGCATAAACTGCACGCCCTGGAAGTTGGCGATGGGCTGCGCGAACTGCTGGCGTTCCTTGGTAAACTTGATCGCCGCTTCCATCGCCGCGCGCGCGACGCCCACGCCCGCCGCGCCAATCCCGACGCGCGTGCGGTCGAACGTCTCCATCGCGAACTTGAACCCTTCGCCCTCTTTGCCGAGCAAATTCGCGGCGGGCACGTGCACATCCTCAAAGACGATTTCGGCGGTGTCCGACGCGCGATGTCCCATCTTCTCGCCCATGTGATGGCGCGTAATACCGCGCGCCTCCGCCGGCACGACGAACAACGAGATGCCGCGGTGCTTTTTCTCCGGGTCGGTCGACGCAAAGACGGTGAGCGTCTGCGCGACGTCGCCGTTGGTGATAAAGTGTTTCGTCCCGTTCAAGATGTACTCGTTGCCCCGCTTGGCGGCGCGCGTGCGCATCGCGGCGACATCGCTGCCAGCGCCTGGCTCGGTCACACAGAACGCGGCGAGTCCGCCGTCGCGCGCAATCGGCGAGATGAATTTTTTCTTTTGCTCTTCGGACGCGGCAAGTTCAATCGGCGTGAGCGCGAGTTCACTCGCGTTCGCGGCGGTCGTCACGCCGGCGCACGCCGCGGCAAATTCCTCGCCGACGATACAGGACTCGAACCAGCCAAGTCCGCCGCCGCCGTACGCGTCTGAAATCGTGAGGTTTAAAAGTCCAAGGGCGTGCGCCTTTTTCAGGATCGCGTGGGGGTACTCGCCAATTCGATCCAACTGGGGAGCGCTGGGGGCAATTTCGTTCTGGGCAAAATCGCGGGCGAGCTGCTGCAATTCTTTTTGCTCGTCAGTGAGCGAAAAGCTAATCATCGTCGATTCTCCTTTAGGCGCGATTGAGATTATTCTACCGCGTTCATACCGGCGTGTCAAATTACTTGCAGTCTATTCTATTTAATGCTATACTTGGAGCGATGGCTGAATCGACTATGCTCGCTAAAGCGGTCGTGGTTCAGACGCAGGAAGAGGAACGGTATCGGCTGGCGCGGATGCTGCAGGAGGGACCGGGACAACTGCTCGCGAACGCCGCGCTGGAAATCGAAACGTGCCTGCGCCTGATGGACGATCAGCCGGATGCCGCGCGCGCCGGGCTGACCGCCTTGCTCGACGAGTTGCGTCAGGGGCTGATCCGCGTGCGCGATCTGGTCGCGGAGCTTTCGCCGCCGCTGCTCAACGAGCTGGGACTAGCACCCAGTCTGCAGAAATACGCTGAAGAGTTTACGCGCCGCACGGACATTCGGGTCGTGCTGCGCGGCTGGGAGGCTCTCGCCGAACGCTACCCGCTCACTATGGAAATGGCGATCTTTCGCGTCATCCAGGAAGCGCTCGATAACGTGCGCGAACACGCACGCGCCAATCAAGTCCAGGTGGAATTGGAATCTAACCCCGATCGGTTTACCGTGACGATTGCCGACAATGGCACAGGATTCGATCCGTCCCGACCGGTGGCGCCGAGCCGGCGGCTGGGAATGGTCGCGATGCGCGACCGCGCAGAATTGCTGGGCGGCAACCTCCAGGTCTTTTCTGAGCCGGGGCACGGCGTGCGGGTCGTCCTGACCGCGCCTACGCACAAGCCCCACTCGCCAAAGTGAGCAGAGAATGAAGAAAACATCGACCAGCGCGACCAAGAAGAAGAACACCGAGCCAAAGAAGAAATCGAGCGAACCCAAGATTCGCTTGATGATCGTCGATGACCATCCGCTCTTCCGCGCCGGCTTGCGCCGCGTGCTCGAATTGGAGGATGACCTGCAGATCGAAGGGGAAGCCGCGGACGGCGCCGCCGCGGTAGAACTCGCGCGCAAGGTAAAACCGCAGGTGATCTTGATGGACGTGAATCTGCCCAACCTCAATGGGTTGCAGGCGACGCGCGAACTCACTTCGTCAAAGCTGGCGGCTGGCATCATCATCCTCACGGCGTACCACGACGACGAACAAATGCTGCACGCCATCCGCGCCGGCGCCGCCGCTTACTTTCCCAAAGACGTCGATCCACAGGAATTGATCCGCGCGATCCGCGAGGTGAGCCAGAGCAACTATGTCATCAACGACGCGGTCCTGCTCAAGCCGCAAGTCGCCACGTGGTTGATCAGCCAATTCGAGCAGATGACCGTATCGGACGCGGACAGTTCCGAGTACACCTTCCAGCCCCTCTCCACGCGCGAGATGGAAATCTTGAAATTGATCACGCGCGGGAACAGCAACAAGGAAATTGCCCAACTCCTGGGCATCAGCCGGCAGACCGTCAAGAATCATATGACCTCCATCTTGCGCAAGCTCGCGGTAAACGATCGAACGCAAGCCGCCGTCTACGCGTTGCGCCGCGGCTGGATTCGGCTGGAAGACGCGCGCTAAAAGGATAATCCGATGCCCAGTGCCTTGCCTGACCTGAAAGCATTATCGACCGAAGCCGCGACCGAGCGTGAGCAGCTTGAAGGTGAAATTCGCGAGATCGACGTTCTCGTCAAACAAAACGCCGGCGAGGTCGATCGGCTGCAGCAGCGTCAAGCCGACGCCGCGAGCCGGCTTCGCCAGATCGAAGCGAATCTGGAAGCGTACCCGCGCGAGGAGATCAAAAGCGCGTACATGAGCGGACAGGACGTGCAGCTGCGCTTGTTCATGATGCGGAGCCAGTTGGAGCAATTACAAAACAAGCAGCGCCAGTTGCAGCGGTATCGCAACCAGCTGGATCGCTTGGCCTTCTTGACCGAACAACTTGGCGAGGTCTCCGGCTCCGTCCTGCTCACCGGCGACAACGCTCATGCGCTCGACAAGCAATCGATGGTTCAGATCATCGAAGCGCAAGAGCTGGAGCGCCAGCATCTGGCGCGGCAGATGCACGACGGACCGGCGCAATCGCTCACCAATTTGATTCTGCAAGCCGAGATCGTCGAGCGCATGTTTGACACCAATCCCACCAAGGCGCGCGGCGAACTGGGCAATCTCAAGAACGCCGCGAACTCGACCTTTCAGCGCATTCGCGAATTTATTTTCGATCTGCGTCCAATGATGCTGGACGATTTGGGGCTGATCCCTACGCTCAAGCGCTATGTGCAGACCTTCGAAACCAAAACCCACTTGCCGACCCACCTCGCGACCTTGGGCGAAACGGCTTTGTCCTCTTATATCGAAGTGACGCTGTTCCGCTCCGTGCAGGAATTATTGAACAATGCCGCGCGCCACGCGCACGCCTCGCGCGTCCAAGTTACCTTGGACCTCCAAGATAATCCGGTCGTGGTCACGGTCGAGGACGACGGCAGCGGCTTTGACGTCGCGACGGCGATTGCGTCGGCGCGGCAGCGCAACAGTTCCGGCTTAGTCAACTTGGAAAAGCGGATTGAGATGTTGGGAGGCAAGATTCAGTTTCAGAGCGGCACCGGGCGCGGCACCAAAGTCCGCGTCGAGTTGCCGGCGAACTAACCTGCGGGTCAGCCGCCGAACCGCTGCGATGGAGTACTCCACTCCTATTGCCGGTGGAGGTTAATTAGAATATAATGCAGCCAGTCGTTAACAAGTCCGGATACGCAAGTTTGTCCGAAGAGGAAATCCCAAAGGAAGGGAGGTGAGAACATCATGTACATGCCGCGCGAAGAAGGTCAGGGTTTGGTAGAGTACGCTTTGATCCTTGTCTTGGTGGCTATCGTCGTCATCGCCATCTTGTTGCTGGTCGGACCCCAGATCGCCAACATTTTCAGCAAAGTGACCAACGGTCTTTCATCGACCTAAGCGATCAAAGCCCATCAGGCACGGACTGGGCCCTATCTATGATAGGCGCCCACGCCAACATCTATCGGTTAGCAACTATCTTATCGTATCCAATGTCACCAAGAAGGGGTTAAGGGAATTATTCCATAACCCCTTCTTTCCAGGTTTATGGGGCGGACGCCGACACACTACCTTGAGGAAAGTTTCGTAATGCGATCGTCTCGTCTGTCGAGAATGAAGAGGTTGAAACAGCAAGGACAGAGCATGGTCGAAGTAGCAATTGCCCTGCCTTTCCTCATCGTCATCGTCATCGCCCTGGTGGATATGGGCATTGTTTTCGCTTCCTATCTGTCTTCAGTCAACGCGACCCGCGAGGGTGCGATCTTTGCATCGGAGTACTCTCGCTTAGTCGATTCCACGTGCGGATCAACTCCCAATCCAACTTGTGTTGGCGCAAACGACAATATCCCGTTTGGCAGCACGGGCGCGACCAGTTCAACTATTTGGAGCGAATACACAAATCGCGTTGCGAACGATGTCTTCGTACCTCTCGGCGAGACCTTGAGAAGAAACGGCTTGTTGGATCAAGACATCTTGACCATCGATCGACCGGTGGTTGGTCCCTTCCATATTCCCCCTTGCCCAGCAGGATCGACGACGGCATTGGACGCCGGTTGTCCGCTTACAGTGACCGTGCATTTTCGCCTGCATACCTTGACGAGCGATATTTCATTGCCATCGTTTGGGCGCTTTGGGCTTCCCAACTATTATCAAATCAACTATAGCATGGGGATGCCCATTCGCTGAGTGTTAGAATGCAATCAAGATCAGTTCAGCAGAATCAAATGGGCCAAAGCACATTGGAATTTGCATTGGTCTTCCCTGTCTTTTTGGGCGCTTTTATTGGACTCGTGTTCTTTGCGATGCTGTTCTATTCCTATGTGACTTTGCAACTGGGAGTCCGTCAGGGCGCCAGCACTTTGGTACATCATCCCGAATATACCATCTACGCGATTCGAAGCGCAGTTTGCAATTCGGGATTTGCTTTTGCGCCCGGGCAGATGTACGTCAAGGTTGAACCGCCGGACTTGGCAAGCGCCCCCGCCGTCGCGTGTTCCAGCTTGGGGACGACCGATACGCCCACGAACGATCCGATGTACAATGGCTGGCAGACGGGCATCGCGGTGGGTGTCACGGCGTACTACACAGTCCCATTGCCAAACGTATCGATTCCTATCGGTGCTACCACTGTCGTCATTTTCAAGCCAATCCAAATTCAAGCCGTTTCAATAATGACATTCGACTAGCCCGAAGGAGGCGCACCATGAAACACCTGATGAAGAGAGAAGAAGGTCAATCGATTATCATCGTTGCTTTTGCGCTCATTGCTCTGGTGGCGCTACTGGCGCTCGTGGTAGACGCGGGCAACGCCTATGTTCAAGAGCGTCAGTTTCAAAACGCGGTGGACGCCGGCTCACAAGCTGGCGCAATTGCTCTCGCCCAAAACAAGAACAACGGGCAGGTGGCGTCTGCCATCAACTCGTATCTGGGAAGCAACGGAGTGGATTCCTCCAAGACCAAAGCCTACTACGTTGTGCAAGATAATTTGGGCAACCACATTGTCGTGAGAACCAGTACGGTTGACGCCTACGGCCAGAACAGCCCTGCTCCGACGACTCTGACCGTGAACGGCGCGGCGCTTCCCGTTATCGGCGTGCAAATCGAAGGCAACAAGAGTTTCCCAACCTTCTTTGCAGGCATCGTCGGCTGGAGGCAAATGCAGGTCGGCGGAAACGCAGCGAGCTTTGCGTTGTGCGGGGCAAGCGGCGCCAGTGATCTATTCCCGATGGCTGTGAGCAGCGGCACCTTCATAAATGGGAATATCATTCTCCAGCAGGACAACCCGACCTACTCCTATCGCATCTACGAAAATAAACTGACGGCGCCAAGCAACTTGGTCTACTTGACGTGGAACAATGATCAGTCGGATGGAACCTTGGTCAACAATATGGCGAACGTCAAGAATAGCGGTCCCTGGAGCAGTGGCGATAGCCCTCTGGGCGTATCCGATTCAATGTATGCCAGTTCCAGCGTGTACAACCAAATGCAGCAACTGAAAACAAGTAGCACCCAGGTGACTATCCCGGTTTATGATACAGTCTCGGGCGGTAAATACCATATCGCGGGATTTGCCCGCGCGTTAATCATAAACGTCTACAAGGGGCGTAATGGGAGAAATAATGACTATGGCTACCTTGACATTCGATTCCAACTCTGGGTAGCGCCTTCCGGCACCGGTGGCGGCACCGATTACGGTGTGTGCGCAGTAAAAACCTCGGACACACAGCCCCAACGCGTTCTGCAAGGCACGGTGTCCTTCCAGGAAATCACGCTCAACTCCACCCCCGTCGTAACGAACACTCATGTGCCGGTCGACGTCGTCAATATCTTGGACACCTCTGGAAGTATGAATGACTCTTTTGGGAGCCAGAGCAAGATCCAGGCAGCCCAGCAAGGTCTGACAAGTTTCAACAATAATATGCTGCCGCTGCAGGGCGACCAGGTAGGTCTCGTCACTTTCCCCACGATGACTGACGGGGATGACTACAATTATACCTGCACCAACAACGGTTGGTACAATATCTACTACTTCGCGCAACAAGTTGACGGTCTTACGAACAATATCGCTCATGTCAATTCGGATATCAATAACCTCAGCGCAAACGGCGGTACTCCCCTCGCCGCGGGTCTAAAACAGGGTCTCGCCACCCTTCTCGCTGGTCACAAGGCGGGCAATGTCGGCGTCATCATCGTCGCATCGGACGGTCTTGCCAACATTACATTGAACGGTCAGTGGACCGGCTTTCAAGGAAATACGTTCAGTGCGCCCACCTGCAATGATGGAGCGGTGCAAGATGCGATTGACCAGGCGAATCTAGCCAAGGCGGCGGATAGCAGTGGAAACCCCAAAGCGATTGTCTACAGCATCGCGGTTGGAAATGACTTTAACCCCGACGTGTTGCGGGCAATCGCTTCTACGGACACGAATCTGAGCAAACCCCATTATTTCCGGGCGACGGACGCGACCTCCATGGCTAGCATCTATCAGCAAATCTCCCAGCAAGTCCAGACCATCGGGGCTGACAGTTGCAATACAACCAAGACTACCTCTGTTGCCGCCGGCTCGTTGATTCTCAAGGACCCCAGTGGAACGCAAACGACAGTGCCGATTAGTAGCATCGGTGAGTTCATCGTGCCGAACGCCCAAGTGGGCACCTACACGTTTGTGTCTGCCACCATCACAAAAGGCAACTTCACGTACAATGTGTTTACAAAATACGTCGGTGGTCCCGACCTGACCACGAGCCCAACGCTCAACGTCGGAGTTGCTCAGACAACCTGGAGTACCGATCTCTCCTTACGGAACTCGACACCCATCGTCTGCCCACATTAACAGCGGGATAGAATGGGGGTAGCCTGAGCAAGGTTACCCCCATTGTCTATCAGCAACGAATGATCCCCAACCACGAACCAGATCAAATGCGTTCCAACATGCGGTTGCTATTAGGCGCGGCTGTCCTACTCGCCGTTGCCCTCATTGGCTTTATGTTTGGCGAACCCAGTCGGCTTTTTGCAACCGGCGAAGTTTGCGCGGTTGGCGTTTGCTCGGTTTCCGATCAAACCATCTCCGATTTTGCCCAAGGTCAATTCTATCTCACCGGGTTGCGCAACACGTCGGACGGCAAGGTGCAATTGCTGCCCTTCGGGCTGACGACACCGTGGAATCCCGATCCCAACGCGTTGCCCGTCGGGCGGACCGAACTTGCGACAGTGATCTACAAAGACATCATCTATGTGATCGGCGGATTCGACCCGGCAAATGGCACACCTGCACATCCAGAGATCTTTACTGCCCAGACGCTGATTACGGGACCCTTAGCATCTGCGTGGACTAATCCAATCAACCTACCGGTTGGACTGGGCAGCATGCCGGCGGTTATATCGACAACTCAAACCGGCGCTTACCTCTACGTTATGGGTGGTTCCACAGACTCGTTCCTCGGTTCGTCCGGCTATACCTCAACCATTTTCTACCATGCTCTAAATTCTACCGGTGCATTCTCGCCCAGCGTAGGCGGTTGGCTAACTGCGACGATGCCTATTAGCAATCCAACCCCGGGTGTTGGTTTGGTGTACCATCAGGCGGTTGTGCATAACGGATTCCTCTATCTGATCGGCGGGAATGACGGAAGCACCGATTACCGGAATATTCTTCACGCATCCATCAGCGCCAATGGATCGTTGGGCGCTTGGACGCTAGATCCGTTGCTTCCCACACCGCGCTCGTCGTTCGCCGTGGCAGTCTTCCCAAGCCCCAGCGGGACA
>JBBIJS010000003.1:10681-33542 GCA_037445855.1 Chloroflexota bacterium
TCCGGAAACTATACCTCCAGGATTATCGATCTCAAAGGTTCTCATTCGCTGACCTCGTTGGACGCCACCACAACGCTCACAAATCCATCGGGGACTGCGATGACATTGACCTTGCAGTACCGACTTGCAGATACAATACCAAACCTTCAGTCGGCTGGCTGGACAACCCTCTCCCCAAATGCCCCAAACGGGGTCAATCAGAAAACGAGTTACCCCTTGGGCGGAGTCAACGCGAGCTACATCCAGTATCAAGGGTTCTTCACTACCACCACGCCATACAACCTCTCTCCAATGATTAACGAGATCGATATAACCTATCCTTCGGTTGCCGATTTCGCTATCACGGGAATGTCCGCACCGCAAGCGTCTTCGGTGCAAACCACTCAGGTCATAACATATTGGGTGGAAAACAAAGCGTCCACGTTAGCCCCGATCCGGCCCAAGAGCGCGGCGAGTAGCTCCAAGGCGCCTACAAAACCAGCGGGCAGATTCGCAATACCCCCGCCGCCTCAATTTGGGAACAGCCCAAACCGGGCAACCGCACCGCAAGCCGGCACTCCGCCAACATACTTGTTCTATATCACGTTCTACGCTAATCGCTCGCTCCCTGGTCCAACAGGTCCCAACGACTTGACGAGTGCAATGACCTGTTACGATTACAATAACCCGCTACATCCAACGGGGAATTATCCACCGTTCATCTACTACAACTATGAACTTGGCAAGACGCCCGTTGTATTCTATGCTCAATGCACCGTACCGGGAAACGCGACCAATTTTTGGGGGCAGATCGACACGTGTAGTTCTTCAGATCCATACTGCACGACGGTCGGCTACGTGCTTGAGCGTGATGAGAGCCCCCCGCCGAGTTTCTTGGACAATATCATCGGACCGCTATCGCCGGGCGGCACGATCAGCGGTGGAGGCGGCGGCACGGGGTTGATCCTCTTCTTGCCGTACATCAAGCGTTAGTGACGACACATCGAAGAAATAGTTTTCCAAGCGGCAAAAAACTGGCGGGTATGCCCATTGGAGCATGCCCGCCAGTTTCCGAGTGGATCTTCCCTTCGCTGAATCAGCTAGAAGACTGCCGCATAACACGCGCACCAACGACAATCAGTACCAGCACAAGACCAATCGCGATCCACGTAAACGGTGAATCGCCGGTAACCGGTAAGTGAGTTGTTGGCGTAGGCGTCACAGTGGCAACTCCTCCTTGAAGCAAGGGAGTTATCGTGACCAGAGGAGCGCTTGTTTGAGGCGCCGCGGTGTTCGTTGCCGAAGGTTGGGCGGGGGGTGGCGAAAGGACAAAGTTAGCCGTTGCGGATGTGTTGGTGGTCATAGCGACGCTAGTGGTGTTCGCACTCCCACTCGCACCGCCACTCCAATTACTAAAACCATAGCCGCTGCTCGGATTCGCTGTCAAGCTCACCGAGGTGCCTGATTTATACAGCCCGCCGTTGCAGTTCGCCGCCGTGTTGACAGTCACGCTGCCGCTACCCGTTGGGCTGACGCTCGTTGCCAGTGAGTAGCATATCGTGAAGTTTGCCGTCACAGTCTTGTCGGAATTCATCGTTACGGTTACGGGATTAGTAGTCCCGCTGGCTCCAACCGTCCAGCTACCGAAGGCGTAACCAGCGTTTGCATTCGCCGTTAACGTCACGATCGTGGCTGATCCATACTGGCTACCACCACAGTTCGGCGATGGGCTAACACCCACATTGCCGCCAGCACCGGGGCTTGCATTCGCTAGCAGATTGAAGCAGACTGGGGCGGTAAAAGTCGCCGTCACGGTTTTGTTAGCATCCATCTTGATGGTGGCGGGATTCGTCCCCGTGACGGGATCGCCTGTCCATCCAACAAAACTTGCGCCCGGATTCGGGGTCGCAGTAAGAGATACCATTGTCCCCGAAAGATACTGCATCGGAGAGATACTCGTCGTCGTACCGTGGGTCAAATCCTTCTGCGTCACCGTGCCGCTGCCAACGATATTTATGGTGAGGGTATACGTCACGGGCGGTGGGGGCTGCATAACCGCCATTCTTTGAGGAATCGAAAATCTAGCGGAATCGACTTCTGGTGACGCGTTTACGATTGAAACAAACACCGTGGAAAGGACGAGCAGGATAATTCCGAGAGGAAATGCAAGCCTGATCGAATGTTTCATTTTGATTCCCCGCAGAGGAGCCAAGAAAAGTTTTAGTTCGAGCGGTCAACAGTTTGAGGCATCGACAACGCGCAAGTTCATAGCCAGAGTTTAAGGCAAAAGTGAATAGGTGTCAAGTGGTTCGCGGTTTTCCGGATTTCGACCTCGCTTCCCGCTGAAGGGGGTTACCACACGGTTGTTGCAAAGTCTCTTGTCATTTCGACGAGCGGGCGTGGCGAGGAGAAATCCCCCGCGCGGCTGGCGAGATTTCTCGCAAGGGCGGCTCGAAATGACAGCCCAACGCGACTTTGCAACAGCCCTGGGGGTTACCACAATCTCTCTTGCCAATTGAACGTTTTGAAGGTAAAATAATTCCTGGAAATTGTAATCCTGACGAAGGAGAAACATCATGCGACGTGGAGGAAGAATCCTCATCCTGCTCGGCATTATCTTGGGTCTGGTGACCGCCGCGGGGACATTTCTAGCGCTCAGTTCCCCACCGCCCCCGGTCGTACAAGTCCAGACACGCGCCGTCGTCATCGCGATCCAAAACATTCCCGCGCGGACGGAGATTCCAGCCGAGGCGCTGGGGACGCAACAGTGGCCTGAACCGATTCCGACCGGCGCGTTTGAGAAACTATCGGATGTCGCCGGCAAGTTGGCGCTCCAGCCGATTTACCAGGGGCAAATCCTCCTGCCGCAAATGATCATCGACAAAACATCTCTCAAAGAAACGCGCTCGAACGCTTCCTACGTCATTCCAGCCGGCAAAGTCGCCATGGCGTTTTCGATCAACCCACTTTCCAGCGTCGCGAATGCCATCCAAGCCGGTGACACGGTCGACCTGATGCTGACGCTGAATCCCGGCGGTCTGCCCTCGCCATCCACCAGCCGCACTGTCGTGACGACGACCACCGGCACGGAAGGCCAGCCGGTGACGCAAATGATGCTCCAGGACGTCTTGATATTACAAATCGGCGACTGGGGCGCTCCCGCCTCGGGCAATCAGCAACAGGCAGCGGCGGCGGCTTCGATCGTAACATTCGTCCTGGATCGCCAAGACGCGTTGGCGCTCAAGAGCGCCCGCGAGCAAGGCACCATCGAATTCGTGTTGCGCCCCGCCGGCGACCACAAAGTCGTCACGACGGAACCCGTCACCCTTCAGTATCTAAACAAACGATTCAATTTCAACTTACTCGGCAAATGAGCGATCCAGCCAATCTCTCAACTGACTTGCCGATGCGACACCCCACGGCGGATTCAGAAAAGGTATTCGATGCCCTCCTCCGGCTCCACTAGCCCGAAGATTCGCGTCCTCGTCGTCGACGACATTATGGAGACGCGCGAGAACATCAAGAAACTCCTTTATTTCGAAGACGATGTCGAGGTGGTCGCCGCCGCATCCAACGGTCGCGAAGGGATCGATCTCGCTACGAAATTCCTGCCTGACATTGTCCTGATGGACATCAACATGCCGGGCTTGGACGGCATCGCCGCCAGCGAAGCCATCTCGTCCCAATTGCCGAACGTCCAGGTCGTAATGATGTCGGTGCAAGGTGAGGCGGATTATCTGCGGCGCTCCATGCTTGCCGGCGCGCGCGAATTTCTCACCAAGCCCTTCTCCGGCGATGAACTCGTCAACAGCATCCACCGCGTCTATCAGTTAGCGGCGGCGCGGCGCGCGGCGATGCCGCCGCCCCCCGTCGCCGTTGAGGCGCTGCCACTGCCGCCGCCGCCGAAGGGCGCGAAGATCATCGCGGTCTTTGGCACCAAAGGCGGCGCGGGCTCCTCCACGGTCGCGGTGAATCTCGCCGTCGCGCTGCGCGAAGAAACCAAAGCGCGCGTCGCGCTCATCGACGCCAACCTGGAATTCGGCGACGTGGGCGTCTTCCTCAATCTGCCCAGCAGCCGAACGATGGCGGAAATGGCGAGCGAGAAAACCGAGATCGACGAAGACCTCTTGGACGGAACCCTGGCGAGCCACGCCAGCGGCATCAAGGTTTTGCTCGCGCCGGCGCGCCCCGAAATGGCGGAATTGGTCAAGGCGGATCATCTGAGAAGAATCGTCGAGCTGATGTCCAAGTCGTTCGATTACATCGTCGTCGATCTCTGGAAGTCCTACCACGAAACCACCATCCTGTTCCTCGACGCGGCGGATCAAATCATCTTGGTCTCCACCTCAGATATCCCGGCGATCAAGAACGCGAAACTTTTTTTCGAACTCACCGAAGCGCTGCGGTATCCGCCGAGCAAGACCATCTTCGTACTGAACAAGGAAGATGGGCGCAGCGGCATCCGCCCCAAAGATATCGAGGCGAGCATCAAGCATCCCGTGAGCAACCTAGTGCCCAAGGACGAGCGTACGACCACGCTCGCGATCAATCGCGGCGTGCCCTTCGTCATCGCGCAGCGCAACGTGCCGCTGTCCCAGGCGTATTACAAGCTGGCGCGCGCGTTGGTCCAACACCTGACCGTCGAGAAATCGCCGGCGGCGCTTGCGCCCGCCGCGAGCCGCTAATCCATTTGCCCGCGTCGCATAGAAAGAGAGTTGTCGAATGTCTTTGCTAAAACGAATCGAAAAAGCCGGCCAAGTCCCCACGGGCGGCGCACAGCCGCCCACCGTCCCGGACGCGACCAGAAACGACGATGTCCTGCTCAAGCGCCGCCAGTCACCCGCGCCAGCCCATGACGTCTATGCCGAACTCAAAACGCGCGTCCAGCAAAAAATCATCGCCGATCTCGATCCGAAGCTCGACCTCTCGAAGCAGGAACAAGTGCGCCGAACGATCGAGGGAATGTTCAACGATTTTCTGGCGCAAGAAGACGTGGTGCTCGCGCGCGCGGACAAGGCGCGCCTCTTCGACGACATCCTCGCCGAGGTGCTCGGATACGGTCCCATCCAAAAACTCCTCGAAGACCCGACGATTGACGAAATCATGATCAACGGACCGACGAACATCTACATCGAACGCCAGGGCAAGATCGTGCGCGTGCCCATTACCTTTGACACGGATGCCCACGTCTATCGCATCATCGACCGCATCGTCTCGCCGCTGGGTCGCCGGGTGGACGAAGGTCAGCCCTACGTGGACGCGCGCCTGCCGGATGGCTCACGCGTCAACATCATCATCCCACCGCTTGCGCTCGGCGGACCGACCGTCACCATCCGAAAATTTCGTCCCACGCCCATCACCATCGACGAGGCGGTCAAGCTCGGCACGTTTTCGTCCGAGTTCGTTCAGTTTATGAAAGCGTGCGTCGAAGGAAAGATGAACATCATCGTTTCGGGCGGCACGGGTTCCGGCAAGACGACGACGCTCAACATTCTTTCCAGCTGGATCCCCAATACGGAGCGGATCATTACGATTGAAAACGCCGCGGAGTTACAGCTGCGCCAGGAGCACGTCATCACGCTCGAGTCGCGCCCGCCCAACATCGAGGGCCGCGGCGAAGTCACGATGCGCGACCTCGTCATCAACGCGCTGCGGATGCGCCCCGACCGCATCATCGTTGGCGAGGTGCGCGGCGGCGAAGCCCTGGACATGCTGCAAGCAATGAACACCGGTCACGAAGGGTCGATGAGCACCGTGCACGCCAACACGCCGCGCGATTCATTGCACCGTCTGGAAACGATGGTGCTCATGGCAGGCGTGGAACTGCCGCTGCGCGCCATCCGCGAGCAGGTCGCCGGCGCGCTGAACTTGATCGTGCAAATCGAGCGCATGCGCGATGGCACGCGCAAAGTCGTTGCCGTCACCGAAGTGCAGGGGATGGAAGGCGAAGTCATCGTCACCCAGGAGATCTTCAAATTCGAGCGCGAGGGACTCAAAGATGGAAAAATCCTGGGCAAACTGAAAGCGACCGGCATTCGACCCAAGTTTATGGAAAAGTTGGAAACGTCAAACATCTTCCTGCCTCCGCAGATCTTCGGCTTGGATAGCCGCTTCCTTCAATAGGAACGCTCGCCCACGGTTCCGGGCGTCCTCGGCAAGGAGTCTGAGATTATGGATCCATCGATCATCATCAGTGGGCTGGCATTCGTGTCCGTGTTCCTGCTTTTCTTCGGACTGGAGCGGATCCTCGGCAGCCAGAAAGCCGCCATCGATTCGCGTCTCGATCGGTACGCCAGCCGCGAGGCGATTGCTTCACAGGCAGAAGCCATCACCTCCCAGGAGCAAGCCGCGCGCGGTCTGAACAAGATGCTCACTTCCGGCAGCGCCGCACAGCAGCTCACCATCCAATTGCAGCGCGCCGACTTGAAACTCACGCCCGCCGAATTCATCCTCGCGAACATCGCGTCCGTGATGATCGGCTTCCTGATCGCGCTGGTGTTGGGCAGAGGTAACTTGATCTTTGCCCTGATTGGCGGAGTCATTGGATTCTACGCGCCGCGCGTCTATCTGCGCCGGCTGCAATCGCAGCGGCTCAGCGCGTTCAACAACCAACTCGGCGATATGCTCATCTTGCTTTCCAACTCGCTGCGCTCCGGCTACAGTCTGCTTCAATCGATCGAGACCGTCTCGAAAGATATGCCGGCGCCGATGTCCGTTGAATTCGTGCGCGTGGTGCGTGAAATCGGACTCGGTCTGACGATCGAGGAATCTTTGGCGCACTTGCTTCAGCGCATCGAAAGCGAAGACCTGGACATGGTGATCACCGCCATCAACATTCAGCACGAGGTCGGCGGGAACTTGTCCGAAATCCTCGACACCATTGCGGAGACGATCCGCGAGCGCGTCCGCATCAAGGGACAGATCAGAGCGCTGACGGCGCAGCAGAGATTATCCGGCAATGTGGTGGCGTTGCTGCCGATCGTCCTGGGAGTGTTCCTCTTTGTTTTCAACCCCACCTATATCGGACCGATGTTCAAGGAAACGTGCGGCATCATCATGTTGATCTCAGGCGGAGTCACGATCACCGCCGGTTATTTTGCAATTCGCAAGATCACCGACATTGAGGTCTAACCCCGCCGGCATGTGACAAGACGGAGGTCACAAATGGAATTCATCCTTCCCGCGCTCCTGGGATTGAGCGTTATCCTCTTCTTCCTCGGCTTGGGCTTTTCTACCCGCCCGTCCACTGTGCAAACGCGCCTGGATACCTACGGCTCGCGGCCGCGCACCCTCGTCGAAATGGAATTGGAGCAGCCCTTCAGCACGCGGATTGTCTCGCCGGCGATCCGCGGGATGGCGGCGTTCATCGAGCGCTTTACGCCGCAGCACAACGTCGAAGAAATGCGGCACAAACTCGATCTCGCCGGCAACCCGAACAGTTGGACCGCCTCCGATCTTCTCGGCGTGCGCGGTATGACCGCTATCATTACCATGGTCATCGTGGTGCTACCTTTGTTCTTTCTGGGCGCTCAGATCCCCCAAGTGCTGCTCATCACCGGCATCAGCGGCATTCTGGGATTCTACCTGCCCCTCTTCTGGCTCAGCAGCAAGATTCGAACACGCAAACACGAGATTCAGCGCGCGCTGCCGGACGCGCTCGACCTGCTGACTATCAGCGTTGAAGCCGGGCTGGGTTTTGACGCCGCGATGGTCAAGGTCACGGAGAAATGGGACAACGAATTGAGCCGCGCCTTCTCGCGCGTCAATGCCGAGATTCGCTTGGGCAAATTGCGCCGCGAAGCGCTGCGGGATATGGCGAATCGCACCGATGTGCCCGACGTGAGCAATTTCATCGCCGCCGTCATTCAAGCCGACCAGCTCGGCGTCAGTCTCGCCAAAGTCCTGCGCATCCAGTCGGATCAAATGCGCGTCAAGCGCCGCCAGCGCGCGGAAGAGCAAGCCGCGCAAGCGCCGGTCAAGATGATGTTCCCGCTGGTGTTTTTGATCTTTCCATCGATCTTCATTATTCTTTTGGGACCGGCAGTGCTGATCTTCACCTCTGCCAACGGACCCTTCAGTGGCAAGTAAACTACGCGTGCTAAACCGCACGCGGAATGTGGTCTTGGTTGAAAACGGCTTCGTCGCCAATTCAGCGTGGACGCGGCTGCGCGGTCTCCTGGGGCACAAGCCGCTGCAAGCCGGCGAAGGGTTGCTGTTGCGCGGCGAAAAAGCGATTCACACCATCGGGATGGGATTTGCGATCGACGTTCTCTTTCTGGACCGCGCGGGACACGTCAACCATTTGATACCCAATATGGTTCCATTGCGCGCCAGTCGATTTATTTCTGCCGCCGCGGACGTTCTGGAAATGCCAGCGGGCACTCTCGCGCGCAGCGGCACGGCGCTCGACGACTTGATCGAATTCGAATTCGCCTAATCGCGGAAAGTCATCCCCGAGGTTTTCCTCAGATGATCGCGCGAATAGGGCACGCGGCACGCGGCGCGCGCCAAACACTGCTCGATCTCCTCTTTCCTCCACGCTGCATCGTTTGTCGCCGCGCGGATGCCACTTGGTTTTGCGCGGCATGCCGCTCCAAGGTCGATCTCATCCTGCCGCCGCTCTGCGTCCGCTGCGGTCGCCCGCTGCATCGATCCGAATGTCCCTATTGCCTGAAGCGTCCGCTGGAAATCGATGGGATTCGCGCGGTTGGCTTCTTCGAAGGCAATCTGCGCAAGTCCATCCATGCGTTCAAGTACGAGCATCGCCCCGAACTCGCGCCCGTGTTGGGAGACTTGTTGAGCGATTATTTCGCCGCGCATCCTCTGCCGGCGGATGCGATCACGGTGGTGCCGCTGCATCCGGAACGCGAACGGTCGCGCGGGTACAATCAGTCGCTGCTGCTAGCGCGGGCGCTCGGCGCGCGGCGCCATTTGCCCATCTGGGAAAACGCCCTCACGCGCGTACGCGCGACGCGCTCGCAAGTCGAACTCGACGCGGCGGCGCGGCTGGTGAATGTGCGCGACGCGTTCTGCGCGGAGGGGCGCGTCGCGGGGGCGCGCGTTCTGCTGATCGACGATGTGTGCACCACCGGCGCGACGATGGACGCTTGCACTGCGGCGCTCAAACAGCGCGGCGCAAAATCGGTGTGGGGGCTTGCCCTCGCACGCGGGAGGTGATACAATTTTCTCGGCGCAGCGCAAACGTCTGTGCGCGAAACTTGAGTAAAGGAGGACGCGATGAATCTGATCGTCAGTGGAAAAAATCTGGAAGTGTCCGAAGGGCTCAAGGAGTACGTCGAAAAGAAATTCGGCAAACTGGATCGCCATCTGCCGGGACTGACCGAAGCGCGCGTGGAATTCGCGTTGGAAAAAACGAAATCCGCCGCGCAACGCGAGGTGGTGCAAGTCACCCTGCGCGCCAACGGCACGATCTTGCGCGGCGAAGAACGCGCATCGGATTTTGGTACCGCGGTCGACATCGTTCTGGAAAAACTGGAGAAACAGATCGAGCGGTACAAAGGCAAACATTCCCGGGGACGCGCTCAAGCCGAGCGCACCGCGCCCACCGCGACGGAGGGCGAGGACACCGAGAGTCCGCGGATCGTCCGCACCAAGCGCTTCCGCGCGCGACCGATGACGGAGGATGAAGCCATCGAGCAAATGGAATTACTGGGACACAGCTTCTTCGTGTTCACACACCGCGAGCGCGGCACGATCAATGTACTGTACCGGCGCAACGACGGCAACTACGGGTTGATCGAACCTGAAAAAGAATAGAATGAAACTGCGCTGACGCTGCGGGGGTTAGGGACTTACTAGGAGTTTGTCGGAGAACCCCGTAGCATAGCCGCTTGTCGGCGTTCTCGCCGCAAAATCACGGACGCCCACGCGGGGCTATGCTACCACTCCGACAACCTGCTAGCCCCCGTGAATTTTCAGAATTGGAGCTCCCTTGCCCCAAGCGGCAACCCTCTTTATCTTTGTCAAAGGAACCGGCGATAGCGCTGTCGAACGACTCGTCGCGAACGCGCAACTTGCCGCGTCGCTCGATACGCTGGAGCGCACCCGCGCGTTGCCGGAAATCGAGACGGTGGTCGTCGCGACGGCAAACCGGGAATTCGCCGCGCGCGCGGCAGCGCTCGGCGCGCGCGTCGAGCTGGATCCGCCGGGAGACTTTCATTTCGGACAGCGCCTTGCCGCGCTTGTGGAAAAATATCGCGCCGTAGCGCCGCTTTACATCGGCGGCGGCAGCGGCGCGCTGATGACGCAGGACGATTGGCGCGCGGTCGTGCAGCGCGCCGTGCAGCAGCCCAACACGATCGTCACCAATAATTACTATTCGTGCGATTTTGCCGCGTGGTCGCCGGGCAGCGCACTGCGGCAAATCGAGCCGCCGGAACTCGATAACGATCTCGCCTACCGGCTCGGCGAACGCGCCGGCTTGCAGGTTGCCGCGCTGCCCAAGAACGCCGCAACGCAACTGGACATCGATACGCCGACCGATTTACTGACCCTCTCCTTCCATCCGGCGCTCGGTCCGCATTTGCGCGCGGAAGTGGAGCGCGCGCGCTTGGAGCGGACGCGCGCCGAAACGGTCTTGGCGCTCTTGGGTAACCGCAAGGCAACGCTCTTGCTCGCCGGACGCGTCTCGGCGTCGATGGCGCTGCTGCTAGAAAGCGCGACGCGCTGCCAATGGCGTATCTTGAGCGAAGAGCGCGGCATGCGCGCGAGCGGGCGCGACGCGCGCGGCGAAGCGCGTTCGCTCCTCGGCTTCTTTTTGGACCAGGTCGGCTTGATCGATTTCTTCGCCGCCCTCGCGCGCCTCGCGGACGCCGCCGTCATCGATTCGCGCGTGCTGTTCGCGCACCAACGCCTTCAGCCCACGGCGGCGGATCGATTCAATTCTGACCTGCTGCGCGGACAAGCCATCGAGAACGCGTTTGTCCGCGAGTTTACGCTCGCCGCGCGCGCTGCCGCGATCCCGATTCTGTTGGGCGGACATTCGCTTGTCTCCGGCGGAATGTACGCGCTGGTGGAAGCCGCGAACGCAAGAATCGCTTGACACTTTCGGCGCGGGTTGTGGTATAATTACGCAAGAGGATTCGCACTTTTTCTCACCAGGAGAAAACGGAACAGATGCCCAAGGTGAAGCCGCCCGCCCGAAAAAAATCAAAGACCAAGCCACGCCCGCGTCAAGCCGCGCCGGCTAAGCGAACCCGTGCGCGCAGTCCGGCGCCATCGCCGCACGCAGCCAACTCGCCGGAATACGCCGAGTATTTGGGACGCTACGCGATCCTGGGCACGGGTCGTCCGCGCCTCACCCAGCAAGAGTTCGATCGGTTCGACGACGAATTGCTCGATCTGCTCGGTCTGGAAACCGGGCTGGGCTTGAACGACGAGCAGATCGTGCGCCTGCAGGAACTCGAGTACCTCTTGATCGATTCGGAACAATGAGGCGCGTCGTCCTTTTCGTTTGCACCGGCAACCTCTGTCGCTCGCCGATGGCGCAAGCGCTCTTCAATGCCTCGGCGCAGCGCGCCGGCGATACGGAGGTTCTCGTCGCCCGTTCCGCCGGTACGTGGGCTACCGAGAACTTGCCCGCGTCCGGGCACGCGCTCACGGCGCTGGCAGAGCGCGGCATCGATCTCCAGAGTCATCGCGGACACACGATCACCCGGCAAGACCTCACGGACGCGGCGGTCGTTATCGTCATGACGCGCAGCCACCGCGACGCGCTGAGCGCCGAATTCCCCGAATGTCGCACCAAGCTTCACCTGATGAGCGAACTGAAAGATCGTACCTTCGATATTGACGATCCGTACGGCGGAACGCTCGCCGAATACCGCGAGACTGCGCAGCAATTGCAGGAACTCATCGAAAACGGTTACGCCAAGGTAAAGTCGTGGGCATTGGATGATCCTCGGTGAGACGCGCGTTTGAGAAAGCTCGGTTAGGTATTTCGCGCCGCGTCCACGATCAGCGCATTCAGCGGCGTTTGCAGATCGGCAGTTCGCTCGCGTTAGGGATCGGGCTGCTCGTCTCCGCCAGTCTTTTCTTCAACGTGTTCGGCTCGCCGGAATCTCGCCTCGCGGATCTGGTCTACCAGCCCCGACCGCCCAGCGGTCAAGTCGTCATCGTCAGTATCGATAATCCCAGTCTCGAAAAAATTGGCGCGTGGCCCTGGCAACGCGCGACGCTGGCGGAATTGGTGCGCGATCTCAGTCAGGCGCAGCCGCGCGTGCTCGCGCTCGACCTCGTCCTCCCCGAGCCAATGAGCGACGACGCCGCGCTCGCGCAAGCCCTCGCCAGCGCGCCGCGCGTCGTTCAACCGATCCTCGGCGTGGAAGCGACGCGCATTCAATCCACTCAGGATTCCTTTCCGCGCTTTGCGGCGGGCTTGAAGCCCGCGCCCCTCCTCCAAACCGAGAACACTCTCCTCGGTCACACGATGCTCACTCCCGATGCGGACGGTGTGCTGCGCCGCGTCGCCGTGACGATTGACGCTTCCGATCGACACTACTCCGCGTTCGGTCTTGCCGCGCTTCAGGTCTACCGCGGCGACTCGCTCGCGCCGAACATCCAGAATGGTCGCATCGCCTTCGGCGCGCTTGATTTGCCGGTCGACGCGCAAGGCAGAATGCGCTTGAATTTTGTCAGTTGGAACGCGGAACGCGTGATCTCCGCCGCCGACGTGCTGCGTAATCGCGTCAACCTCGATTCAATGCGCGGCAAGATCGTGCTCATCGGCATGATGAATTCGGCGAGCCAGGAATCCTTTCAGACGCCGCTTTCTCTCGGCGGACGCTCGGCGTATCCGGTGGAGATTCAGGCGGACTTGATCGAGACGCTCCTCGAAAATTATCTGCTGCGCGAACAGGATCGCCTGACGCAAATCCTCGTCATCTTCCTGGTCGCGCTGCTTGCCGGCGCAACCCTACCGCACGTTCAATTTGTTTCCGCGATTGGGCTGACGCTGCTCTATTTTGTGATGTACCTCAGCTACGCGTTTCAGAAATTCGACGATGGGATCGTGGTTCAGCCGGTGTATCCTGTCCTCGCGTTGCTTCTGACCGCCGGCGGCGCCATCGTCTTTCGATATTTTTCCGAGGAACGCCCGCGCGCGTTCCTGGGACCCTTGTTCCGCCGGTACGTCTCGCCGGACGCGGTCGAGCAGGTGCTGCGGAATTTTGAAAACGGCGCGCTGCCGATGGCAGGCAGCCGCCGGATGGTTTCCATCTTGTACGTTGATCTGCGCGAGTTTGGACCGCTGACGGATTCCCTCGCGCCCGCGGCGGCGATGAAGATGCTCAATCAGTACATGACGCTGATCGTCGGCACGGTTTTTCGGCACGGCGGCTCGCTCTCCAAACACACCGGCGACACCGTGATCGCGGTCTGGAATCTGCCGATCGATCAGCTCGATCACGCGCACCGCGCCGTGCGCGCGGCGATGGAGATTCGCCGCGACATCCGGGCGATTCTCGCGGCGCAGCCGAGAGAAACGGCGATCCAGGTCGGCATCGCGATTGCCACCGGCAATGTGATCGCCGGGCACATTGGCGCGTCAGCGCGCGCGGAATATACTATCCTCGGCGAAGTGGTCGGCATGGCGGAACGGATGGCGATGAAATCGGATCGCGGCGTCTTTATCGACCTGGCAACGCGCGAGTGGGTCGGCGGCGAATATGAAACCCAGGAGGTCAACCCGGTGCGGCTGCGCCGGCGCACCGACCCGGCGCTGGTCTGGCAAATCATCGAGCCGCTGGAACTGGAAGAGGACGCGGAGAAAAAAAACGAGGCAGATCCAAATCAAAAGCCCACCTAAACCGGTGGGCTTTATCTTGCGATGAACGGCTCCCAATCGCCATACTCGGCGAGGTAATGGGAAAATAGCGTGCGCATTGAAGCGCTGGGCTGCGCCGCCTTGTGGTGCAGCGTCATGTGCGCTTCTTCGAGCAGCTTGCCGCCTTTGCGGCGGTTGCACGGCGGACACGCGCTGACCACATTCTCCCACGTATGCGCGCCGCCACGATGGCGCGGAATGACGTGATCGAGCGTGAGATGATTGGACTGCAGACCGCAGTACTGGCACGTGTAATGATCGCGGCGAAATACGGCGCGGCGCGAAAGTTTCAACTTGGGTCGCGGGCGATGCACCTGATGCGAGAGACGAATGACTGAAGGAAGCGGAAACTTGGCCGATGCCGTGTGGATGTAGCCGCGGCTGTTGACGATGATCTCCGCTTTGCCGCTGATGAGCAATACGACCGCGCGATACGTCTGACACACATTGAGCGGCTCGAAATTCTGATTGAGGACGAGAACGTCTTGCGCCATAATCAAAGTATATCACCGCGACCGGGGTACGTCAAACCTAACGCGCCATTGGGTGTAGTTCAGTTTGGGGGCGAACTTTGAAAAGACTCGGGGTGCGCGCTCTCTAGCGCGCCTGCACACGGCGTTAGAGAACGCCTGCTCCTCTGTTTATGAAAACCTGCCCCCAAGGTGAACTACACCCGCGCCATTTGTCGCAATATTCGCTGCCGCACGAACGCATAGTATGCCATCAGCGCGCTCAAGAGCAAGCCGTGCCCACCATCGCGCCAGCCGCGCAGCGAGATGTAACGGCGCAAGAATTCGCGGAGCGGCTGACCGATCAGCCCGCGCCAGCGCGCGCGCTTGCCTTCGGCGTACCACACCTGCGCCTCGTAGCGCGTGTACTTGATCTGCTTCTCGCGGAACTGCGCGAGCGTCTCGTAATTGTAGTGAATGAGCGGCTCGCGCAAATAGCCCGCCTCGCCGTCCCACAACACCAACTCGTGCACCTCGCGCGCGCGATCGAAGCGCGCCCTGCCCTTGCGCAGGACGCGCGGCTGATAGTCCGGCGACCAGCCGGTGTAGCGAATTTCTTTGCCAAAGATGATGTTGCGCCGGGGAATCCAGTAGCCGGCGAGGGGCGAGGGGCGAGGGGCGAAAGACCCGGATGGGCTGCCTTCCGTCCGCTCGCGTATCTCCGCGCCAACCGCTGACGTCGCGCGCTCGTCCGCATCGAGAAAGAAAATCCAATCGCCGCGCGCCAGGTCGATTGCCGCGTTACGCTGCGCCGGGAAGTTATCCAGTTTGCGCTGCTCGACCCGCGCGCCCGTCTCGCGCGCAATCGCGACCGTGCGGTCCGTGCTATAGTCGTCCAGCACCAGCAGCTCGTCCGCGAAATCGCGTACGGAGGCGAGACAGTCGCGAAGGTGTTTTTCATCGTTGTGGGCGAGGACGATAACGGAGAGGGTCAACTTGCTCTAACAACCTTGGAGGATTTCATCGATTACCTCCGCCAGAGTGGGCGCATGTGATACTGCTGCTCCCAATGGCGTATGCTTGTGAGTGGGTTGGGCTAACGACGGGCGATGCGCTGCACTATCATAGCGCACAACCAGTGACTAGTTCACATCTTGATAATGATAGGCATACATCAACCTTGGCTCTGCCCATGTCACATATGTCACATCAACAAACTCACGCAAGTGCAATTCGCTGCCATCTTAAAATAGCAGTAAACCAGATATCAAGCCGCGCACAGTAGAACGCTGATCGATTTCCAAACTTGCGCGTTCAACCCTGCCCGCTTCTAACAAGGTGTCCACTAAATCGGTATCAGAAACCTCGATCACTATTTGCATTCCCATGGAGTTCCTCCCGCAGACCGCGTGCAACGGGTCAGCCACTAATATTATGCCAGACCTGTCGATATGCGTCAAGCCGTTTCTCCAACTCGTCTTGGGTAACCAACCCAGCCCGCGCCGCCGCGCGCGCGCGACGCGCCGCGTGCCACAGCCCCGCGCGCACGATCGGCCGCGCCGCCGCGCGAAACGCGCGCGCGTAGTGTTTCTCGAACAAATAAAACCGCGCGCGCCACAACGCGACGAACATCGCGTCACGACGCGCAGCGTGGTGGGTGCTCTGCGCCTCGTGATGCACGATCTCCGCCTGCGGCACACACCAAATCTGCCACCCCGCGCGCTTGATGCGGATACACCAATCGATCTCTTCGCAATAAATGAAGAACTGGTCATCCAGCCAGCCGACCCGCTCCGCTGCTTCGCGGCGCACCATCAAGTCCGCGCCCAGCGGGTGATCGACCTGGAACGGCTTGCCGCGCTCGTACCACGCGCGCGGGTAGCGTCCGTTGAGCCGCGAGTCGGTTGCCCGCCAGTGGAGGGGGAAAAAATCGAAAAAGATTTGCGCGAGCGTGGGAAATGCAAACGCCGACTGCTGCAGCGTTCCATCGGCATAGAGCAGCTTACCGCCGCACGCGCCCGCGCGCGGGTGCGCGTCCATGAACTCGACCAGCGTTTCGAGCGCGCCGCCGCGCACGACCGTATCCGGATTCAGCATCAAGACGTACCGCCCGCGCGCGCACACAAACGCTTGATTGTTCGCCGCCGCAAAGCCGCGGTTCTCCGCGTTCTCGATCAAACTCACCGGCGGGAATTTTTCCCGCACCATCGCCGCGCTGCCATCGCTCGACGCGTTGTCGATGACGAAAATCTCAGTATTCAGTGAGCAGGGTTCAGTGTTCAGTGCTTGAGTTGATGACTGAATACTGAACGCTTCGCGTGAATACTGATTACTGGTTACTGCCGTCAGACAGTCCGCCAGCAACTCGCGCACGTTGTAGCTGACGATCACGATCGACAAGTCGATGCCGGTCATTCGCGATTTGCCATCTGCGCGTTCGCAAACGCCGCCGCGCCAAGCAGCCCAACATCGTCGCCGAGCTGCGCCTGAACGACGCGGACGCCCTGGCGCATCGATGGCATCGCGCGCCGATCCAACTCAGCGATGATCGCCGGGTATAAGAATTCCCAGGCGTTCGCCGCAACACTACCGCCGAGGACAAAGAGCTGCGTGTCCAGAATCTGGAGCAGGTTCGCGATCCCCATGCCGATATAACCGCCCGCGCGCGAAAGCAATTCGCGTGCCAGCGCATCCTCTTCACGCGCGGCTTGCGTGATGAGCGCGCCGGTCATATTCTCCGGGTCGCCGTTCACCAGCGCGCGCATTCGCGTCGCGCGACCCGCGCGCAGCGCGTCCCGCGCATCGCGCTCGATCGCGGGACCGGACGCCAGCGCTTCCAGGTCGCCGTAATTCCCGCACGTGCAGCGCGGTCCAAGCGGCTCAAGCGTCTGATGCCCCACTTCCCCGGCAAACCCGCGCGAACCTTGAAATATTTTCCCATCCGCGATAATGCCGCCGCCAATGCCGGTGCTGATCGTCATATAAATCATATGCTCGATACCGCGCCCGGCGCCGTAGCGCTGCTCGGCGAGCGCGGCGAGTTTGGCATCATGCCCGATGAACGCCGGCACGTGGAATTCTTTTTCGAGCCGCGCCTTCATTGGAAAGTTGGTCATGCCGGGTAGGTTGCGCGCTTCGAGGATAACGCCGAGCGTAGAATCGAGCGGACCGGGCGAGCCATAGCCGATGGCGCGCACGCGCGACCAATCCGCAACCACGCGGCGCACAGTGCCGGCGATACGCGCGAACACCGCTTCGGGTCCTTCGGACGCGCGTGTATCGTCTTTGGCGCGTTCCAGGATTTTGCCGGACGGATCGCACAGCGCGGCGCGCACCTGCGTGCCGCCCAAATCGATGGCGACGACGAGATCATTTAGCATGGCGAAAGTATACCACGATTCGAGCGAAAACAAGAAACCCGTTCCCGCAGCCAATACCTTCACTGAAATGCTGCTGTGCTAATCTCTGACTCGCCGCTTGGGGTGACGGCCTAAAAGTACCCCACGCACGCTGAAACAAAAGTATGGTATAATCTCGCTGCGATCAAATGACCAACTCGCTGATGCTGGCGGGTTTTTTTCGATCTCGTCACATTAAGTGGGTTGCATTCGGATAAAGCCGGAGGAGAAATGCATCCACGACATAGGTTCTTCGTTTGGCTCGCGATCCTGTTCGTGTTCCTCGGATTGGCGTGCAATCCGATTAGTTCACTCACCGCCCTCACCTCGAATCCAACCGCAACGCCGGTACTAGCCCCTACGCCTCGCCTCGCGATTCTCCCCACCCAGCAACCCGCGCCTACCGCTTCATTGCTAACGGCGGAGCGAACAGTTCATGTCGATGCGCTCAATGTCCAGGAAGGACCACCCGCCAGCGGCGGAACCAATGCCGTGGACGTTCGCGTGCGCCCGATGGCAAAGCCCGGCGATTTGCACGTCGGCTTTGTCGAAACCGGCGTCGGCGCGATTGGAGCGCAATGGCATGCCTCCGGCTGGGTGGCGGTTCTCATCGCGTCGATGTTGACCGGCACCGATCCGACGAATTACGAATTTGATTTCACGAACCAGGGTTACATTGACGGACCGAGCGCCGGCGGTTTGATGACCGTCGCCGTCCTGGCGGCGCTGCGCGGCGATACCCCGCGCGCCGATGCGACGATGACCGGCACGATCAATCCAGATGGAACGATCGGTCCGGTCGGCGGCATTCCACACAAGATGCAGGGCGCCGCGCGCATCGGCAAGAAACTCGTTCTGGTTCCCATCGGTCAGCGCTACGACCTGGACCTCAACACGAAGCAGATGGTCGACGTCGTCGCGGAGGGCGCTAGTCTGGGCATGGACGTGCGCGAGGTTGGCAATGTGTACGATGCGTACGCCCTGATCGTCGGCAAGCCGCTGCCGCGTCCCGTCGTCTCCGCGCGCCCGCCCCAGTTTCCGACGCGCGCCTTTGATCGCCTCAAGGCAACGTTCGCCGCTTGGAATACGCGCTATAGCAAGGAACGAACCCTGTTCACCAGTTTCACGAATTCCAGCCAGCAATATCTGGCTAACAACGTTCAGAGCGCCGATCAAATGTATGCCAAAGCGACGCGCGACTTGAATCAGGGGTTGGTGGGACTGGCTTACTTTGAGATCACCGACGCCGTCTCGCAAATGCGGCAGACGAATGTCGATGGCACGCTCCTCGAACGCTACAACGCCGGCGGGTTTAACGCGGCGCTCAACTATTTGAAATCCGTCGCCACGGTGGATTCCGAATTGCAAACGGCGGTGAATCAGATTCAATCGCAGCCGCCGAAAACGACGAGCGATCTGGTGGCGCTCTTCGACGCCTATAGCAATCTCGGCGCGGCAGAAGGGCAGATCATCCGAGCCGGGAGTCGGCTGGATACGCTGAGCGCGAATCTTTCCGCTTACACCAAAGATCAAATCCTGACGGAAATCATGAACTACGGCGACGATATGACCAGCGCCAGCAACTTTGTCCAAATCGCGCTGGATGCCGTTGATTTTGAATCGGGTTATGGTTCCGCGGCGGTTCCGCCGCTAGCGCGAATCCAAGCCGTCGCGGACACGCTCAATCAAGCCGGCGAGGCGAACCTGGCGCTCTTTGAAACGATCACCATCAATTCGACCGCGCAGCAATTAAAGGCGACCACCGATCAAATCAAGAGCAATTTGATGGCGAACGACGACGACTATCGCGTCTCGATCTTCTCCGGCATCGGCGAGCAGCGGTTGTCTCAGCTAATGCAATCCCCTTTGCAGACCGATGCGATGGTCTTTGGCAACGCCCAGAACATTTACGCCTCTTCGTCGGTGCTCATCGCCAAGTACTATTCCCTCGGCGCACAGTGGGACAAGAATTTCAAGGTCACGTCGTTCTACAACGACAAGGCGCTCGGCGCGATGCTCGACTTTGCCGATGCGCGCGCCAATGAAATGATCACGCTGTGCGGCGACGATGTTCCGATTCCGGCAATTCTGTACTACGAAAACGCACATTCGCTTCGGCAGAGCAACGCGAATGACCAGGTGACCGCCTTGAATTATTACTGGCAAGCCGTCGCGCTGGCTCAAGCCGAGGCATTCTTGACCGGCAAACTCTCGGCGCGATAGCAGATGGAAATGGCGCCGCCACGCGCCGCAGCACTGGAGCGGCGAGGGATAAGCAGCAGCACCCAAAACGCGCGGTCACAAGCCACGCGTTTTGTTTTCGGTGAGACTTTGGTATAATAGAATTGCCCCGCACGCGATCATCGAAGACCCACAGCGCGAAATTGCGGACGCGCTGGCAAGGCTGAGAGGAAATTGAACCATCGCGCATTCAGCCGGAGAACAGAGGTTACGTTGAACTTTCAAGATGCCGAAAAAACTTATCGAGAACTGAAGCAGCAACACGCCGCAGGAGAATTAACCGACGAGGATTTTGAAGCCGCGGTCGCTAAACTGGAGTGTCAGGACGCGCAGGGGCACTGGTGGCTGCTCGGCGTGGAGACCGGCGATTGGTACATGCACGACGGGGAGAAATGGAACAAGGCGCAGCCGCCGCCCGCGCCCGTAGCGTCCGCCGCGCCGCTTCCCCCGGCTGATTCGGGCTTGGCAGTGGAAGGCGGCGCGGCGCAGAAAGACACGCGCGGCAGCGTCCTGCCGGCACGGCGGAAAAGAGTCGCGCCCGCGGGCAGAGGCAACGGGCTGCCCACCCCGATGTTGATCGGGATCATCGCCGTCGCCGCGGTCATCGCCATCTTGATCGTGATTGGCGGATATTTCGTCATCAGCAGCGTGCTCGGCGGCAACGCGACCGCGCGCGCGACCACGACGCCCACGCTCTCGCTCGCCTTGCTCCCGTCGCCGGCTATTCCGACGCTCACCCTAGTCCCGATCGACACGCCGCTGCCGCCGCCGACGATTGAAGTCACGCCGACACGCGCGGCGGCAAAGCCAACGGCGACGAAGAAACCCGCGCCAGTAGGTCCCACCGCGACCGCGACGGTGAACGTTCCACCGGGGGTCTACGTGACCAACATTGAAACGATTCCTGCGATAGCCAACATCGGCGACACGATTGGGTTCAAGGTTTCGTTTCTGAATACGACTGGATCGGTTCAAACGTACGATTGGTTCGTCAAGGTATATCAGTGTCCGGTACAGTGCCAGGATTTCAAGCACTCGCACGGCGAGACGCTTCTGATGAACTCGAATGTGGCGACAGGAACCTCGGCTCTGTCCACTTCTCAGAATATCAGTCTTAAAGCTGGCATCAGTTGTGATCTGATCGCAAGCGCGAACTATGTTGACCCGGTCAACCAGTTACCAACACCGTTCCAAGCGACCAAGGATAACGGGCAGTTCTCTTTTACCCCGTGTCACTAGAAAAGACTTCCGAAGTCTGCGAGACTTCGGAAGTCTGATTTTAATTCACGTGCTTTTCCATCCCCTGCCAGTAGGGTTGCCGCAGATTCGCTTTTAGAATCTTGCCGGTGCCGCCCTTCGGCAGCGTGTCGCGCAGTTCAATCGATTTGGGAACCTTGAAGCCGGCAAGGTTCGCTTTGCAATACGCCATCAGCTCGTCCGCGGTCGCGGTCTGTCCCGGCTTGAGGACGACGATGGCTTTCGGCACCTCGCCCCACTTTTCGTCCGGCGCCGCGACGACCGCGCACTCGAACACCTTCGGATGCGCGTACAGGACATTCTCGATCTCAACCGACGAAATATTTTCGCCGCCGCTGATGATAATGTCCTTGCTGCGATCCATGATCGTCACGTACCCTTCCTCGTCGACGACCGCCATATCGCCGGTGTGGAACCAGCCGTCGCGGATCGCGTTGCGCGTCGCGTCCGGCTCGTTGTAATATCCATCCATCACGTGATTGGAATGGACGACGATCTCGCCGATCTGCTTACCATCGGCTTGGACCTCCTTGTCGCTCGCATCGACGACGCGCAGATGAACGCCCGGCAGCGGATAGCCGGTCCGGGCTTGGCGCGCCAGCCGCGCGTCGAGCGGCTCATCGGCAAGATGCGCCTTGGGCTGCGCCAGCGTAATCACCGGCGTCGTCTCGGTCAAGCCGTAGCCGACGATGCACATGCAGCCAAATTTTTCCTGAATCGATTTGACCAGCGCTGGCGCGGCAGGCGCGCCGCCGAGCATCACATTCTTCACCGACGACAAATCGTACTTGCCAAGATCGGGGAAATTCAAGAGCGCGTTGAAGATCGTCGGGACGCCCAACATGCGCGTCACCTTGTGCTGCTGCACCAAGCCGAGCAGCATCGCCGGATCGATCTTGCGTAGCATGACGTGCGTGCCGCCCACCATCGTCAAAAACTGCGGCGTCCCCCAGCCGTTGACGTGAAAGAGCGGCACGATGTGAAGAATCACATCCGCGTCGGTGACGCGCAGCGCGATCGCGGCGTCCAGCGCGTGCAGGTACAGCGTGCGGTGCGTGACGCCTGCGCCCTTGGGCTTGCCGGTCGTGCCGCTGGTGTAGAACAATTCCGCGATCTCATTCTCGTCGACGGTCGGCGGATGGTACTCGGCGTTCGCGGCGGCGAGCAGCGTTTCGTACTCGTGCGACGCGACCTCGCCGCCCGCGCCTTCCATCACCACGAAAAATTTTGTCGCTTGCAGATTGGGCTTGATCGCTTGAATGAGCGGCAGGAAATCGTTGTGGAAGAAGACGAACTTGCTGCCCGAATGGTTGAGGATGAACGAGATGTCTTGCGGCGTCAGGCGGATGTTGATCGGGTTCAAGATGCCGCCGGCTTCGATCACGCCGTAGTACCCTTCGAGCAGTTGGTGCGTGTTGTACGTGATGAACGAAACGCGGTCGCCTTTTTGCAAGCCCAGCGCGCGCAGCGCGTTGGCGAGTCGGTGCGAACGTTCGCCGAACTGCGCGTACGTGAACTGCTTTTCGCCGTCGATCACGCCAATTTTTTTGGCAAACAGCGCCTCGGCGCGATCGCGAAACTCCAGTGGACTCAGCGGGACAAACATCGTCGTTCCTCCTCTGCAAGGAATTCATTCGCTTGATTGCAATTCTATCACAACGCGTGCGGCGTGGCAAGCGCGGCGCACCACCCCT
>JBBIJS010000004.1:0-2236 GCA_037445855.1 Chloroflexota bacterium
CTCTCCACCGCCATCGGTCTCGCCGCGACGTTTGCCGCGCCGTGGCTGGAGCTGCGCGGCACGTACGCCGCATGGCGCATCGTCGAGTGGCACACGTTCTGGCGCGGCGACGGCGCGTTCGAACTTGCCAGCGTCGTCGCCGCCAACTACCGCGTGCCGGTGGAATTTGCAACGACGACAATGCAGGACACGATGCGCGCAGCGTTCGCGCTGGGCAGCGCGCTGGGCGCGTGGCACACGAGCGTGCTGATCGCGCTGCTGGTCGCCGGCGCGCGGACGCGCGTGCGCGCTGGCGCGACCCGGCGGCGCGTCGCGGCGGAAGTTATCGTGATCGTCTTGGTGAATCTGCTGGTGCTTTATCTCCTCGCCTTGCTCCTCGCGTTACCCTCCACGCTCGCGGCGAAAGTTGACTTTCGCGCCGGCGCGGACATCCACACGGATTCGCTGATCTGGTCTGGCGTCTCGCTTTTACCGATCGCGCCCGCGCTATCGACCCTCGCAACGAGTGGGCAGATAGTCGCGCTGGCGGCATTTGTGAATGGGACGCGGATGAAGCACGTCTGACGACGCTTGATTGTCTTTGACCCCTTTTTGACCGTACTTCCACTGAACACGTACCTCGCGGCGATAGAATAGAGCGAAGCGAATAGTTGCTTGGCTTTCGTTTCTTTGGCGAGACATTATGCCGATTGTAGAATTCGAAACCCCGGCGGGTCGCCATCTTCTGATCAACGCGCGCCGCGAAGCCACATCGATCCTGGTGAACAGCACGATGGCGCTCAACTATGACCGCGAAGGGCGCCTGACCGGCGCGTGGTTCGGCGGACGCAACTATCGCCGTAGTTTGGACAATCGCATTATCGAGAAACAAGAGGGTCCCCAACCGGGACTCTCTTATCGCGTCCGGCGGGAATTGCCGCCGACGGAGGCGCGCGATTTCCTCGCGCAGCTGTACGAAATGGTGACCGAGTACCGCGCCACGCTGCTCGATCCGGCGACACGCACGCTGGGCAGTCCGTCGCCGGCAGATTGCGCGGCGGTGCGCGAGGCGCTCGACCGAGTTTCGGACTGTGACCTCGCGCGACTCGACACTGACCGCGCGACCTTCCACCTCATCTACAAGCCGATCAACATCCTGCCGCCGGATCAATATCTGGCGCTCGTCCTCCAAGCGACCGAGGGCTGCTCGTACAATCACTGCGCGTTCTGCGGTTTCTATCGTGATCGGACTTTTCGCATCAAGACGCTGGGCGAATTCAAGCAGCACATTCTCGACGTGCGCTCGTTCTTCGGCGGCGCGCTCAGTTATCGCAAATCGATTTTCCTCGCCGATGCGAACGCGCTCGTTATTCCGCAAGGACAGCTGCTGCCGATCTTTGACGCGATCAACGCCGAGTTTGCGCTCCACCCGCGCGGACTCGCTCACGACGCGCTCAAAGCGTGGGAAGCGCGGCATCCGATTCATTTCGACGGCATCTTTTCGTTCATCGATGCGTTCGCGACGCGGCGCAAGACCGCCGGGGAATTTGCCGCGCTGGCGGAACGCGGCTTGCGGCGCGTCTACCTCGGCTTGGAAAGCGGCGACGCGGACTTGCTCGCCTTCCTCGGCAAGCCCAACACGCCGGACGATGTCGCGCAGCTGGTCTGTCATCTCAAAGCCGGCGGCGTCGCGGTCGGCTTGGTGATCCTCGCCGGCGCAGGCGGCGAGCGGTACGCTGGGCAGCACGTCCAGCGCACGGCGGAACTCGTCAACGCGATGCCGCTCGACGAAAACGACCTGGTTTATTTCTCCGAGTTGGTCGATTATCCCGGCTCGGAGTATTCCGCGCGCGCGCGGGAAGCCGGTATCCGTCCGCTGTCGATCGAGCAGATCGAACACCAGATGGCGCAGATGCGCGCGGCGTTTCAATTCGCGAACAAGGAGAATTCGCCGAAGGTCAGCTACTACGACATTCGAGAGTTCATTTACTGAGGTGGTTCGGTGGTTCGGTAGTTGGGGTTTCTAACTACCCAACTATCCAACCACCAAACAACCTAACGGAGGGTTTATGGCACGCGGCACGATAAAGATCGACGAGAATCGCTGCAAGGGATGCGAATTGTGCACGAGCGTTTGCCCCAAGGATTTAATTCATATGGCGACGTATTTCAGCGCGCGCGGTTATCGTCCTGCCGCGTTGATCGATCCCGATGGTCAGTGCACCGGCTGCCTTCTCTGCGCGACGATCTGCCCGGA
>JBBIJS010000004.1:2336-29197 GCA_037445855.1 Chloroflexota bacterium
GCGGGGTTGGAAGCATACTTTGGCTATCCGATCACGCCGCAGACCGAACTGCTGGAATATCTGGCGAAGAAAATGCCGGAGATGCAGCGCGCGTTTCTTCAAGCGGAGAGCGAAGTTGCTGCGATCAATATGGTCTACGGCGCGGCGTGCGGCGGCGCGCGCGTGATGACCTCATCGTCCAGCCCCGGCATCTCGCTGATGCAGGAGGGCTTGTCGTACATCGCCGCGTCGGAAGTGCCGGTCGTGTTGGTGGACATTATGCGCGGCGGACCCGGCTTGGGCAACATCGCGCCGACGCAAGCCGACTATTTTCAATTGACCAAGGGCGGCGGGCATGGCGATTACCACCCGCTGGTGCTGGCGCCGGCGTCCGTGCAGGAAGCGGCTGACCTGACCTATCAGGCGTTCGACCTCGCGGAAAAGTACCGCGGCATCGTCGTCATCGCGGCGGACGGGAACATCGGTCAGATGATGGAGCCGGTGGAATTGCCCGCGTCGCGCAAGATCGAAAAGAAAGATCGCGGCTGGGAACTCACCGGCGCGCTCGGGCGCGAGCGGCGCATCATCACGTCGCTGTTTCTCCAGCCGGAAGAGCTGGAGCAAGTCAATTTTCGCTTGCAGAAAACGCTGCGTGAGATCGAAAAGAATGAAGTGCGTTATCAGGAATATTTGATGGACGATGCGGAATACGCGGTCATCGCGTTCGGCACCGCCGCGCGCGTCGCGCAGACGGCGATCAAGTGGGCGCGCGCCCACGGCGTCCGCGTCGGCTTGTTTCGTCCGATCAGTCTCTTTCCGTTTCCGTACGCGCAGCTCGCCGCGGCGTCCAAGAAAATGCGCGCGCTCCTCGTCGTGGAAATGAGCGCGGGGCAGATGTTGGAGGACGTGCGGCTCGCCACGCGCGACGCGCTGCCGATTGCGTTCTTCGGCAAGATGGGCGGCACGGTCCCATTCCCGGACGAGGTGCTGCCGGAAATCGAAAAGATGGTTGGGGAGTTGGGTGGTTAGGTGGTTGGGTCGTTAGGTGGTTAGGTCGTTGGGTCGTTGCATTGCTAACCCCCAAACCACCTAACCCCCGAACGCGTTGGAGGCAGGATGCTCACAGACAATATGCAGGTCGTCTACAAGATGCCGGATGCGCTCACGGATGTGGTGACGCACTATTGCCCCGGCTGCACACACGGCGTCGTTCACCGGCTGATCGCGGAAGTGATCGACGAGCTAGGCATCCGCGAGAAGACGATCGGCGTCGCGCCCGTCGGCTGCGCGGTGTTTGCGTACAACTATTTCGATACCGATTTCGCGGAAGCCGCGCACGGCCGCGCGCCGGCGATGGCGACCGGCTTGAAGCGCGTGCACCCCGACCGCGTAGTATTCACCTATCAAGGCGACGGCGACCTCGCCGCGATTGGCACGGCGGAGATCATTCACGCGGCGGCACGCGGCGAGAACATCACCGTCTTCTTCGTCAACAATGCGGTCTACGGAATGACCGGCGGGCAAATGGCGCCGACGACGCTGCCGGGAATGACGACGACCTCGTCGCCGCGCGGACGCGACGTGGAAACGCAGGGCTGGCCCATCCGCGTCGCGGAGCTGCTGGCGCAAATGCCGGCGGCGACGTACGTCGTGCGGCGCTCGGTACACGATCCTGGGCACATCAACCAGACGCGCAAAGCGATCAAAGCCGCGCTCACGGTTCAGTTGAATCAAGCCGGTTTTTCGCTCGTGGAGATTTTATCGAATTGCCCCACCAACTGGGGCATGACGCCGGCGGATTCAATGACGTTTCTGAAAGAGCAGATGATTCCGTACTATCCGCTGGGCGATTACAAAATCGCGGACGCGGTGAAGAGTGTGGTGGTCAGGTAGTTGGGTGGTTGGGTCGTTAAGAGGATTTTATGCATCACGAAATAATCATTTCTGGATTTGGCGGGCAGGGCGCATTGTTCGCGGGGCAGCTGCTGGCGTACGCCGCGTTGGCGGAAGGGCGGCACGTGACTTGGATTCCGTCGTACGGACCTGAGATGCGCGGCGGCACCGCGAACTGCACCGTCATCGTTTCCGACGAGGAGATCGGCTCGCCGCTGGTACGCCGACCGACCGCCGCGATCGTACTCAACCCGCCGTCGTTCGATCGCTACGAGCCGATGATGCAAAAGGACGGCGCGCTCATCGTCAACGCGTCGCTGATCACGTCCGTTTCAAAACGCGGCGACATCCGCGCGATCGCGCTTCAGGCGAACGAGATTGCTGCGGAACTCGGCGCGGCGCAAATGGCAAACGTCGTCCTGGTCGGCGCGCTGGTCGCGGCGACCGGCGTGGTCAAGCTCGAAACGCTCGACGCGGTGTTGGAGGAGCATGTCAGCGCGCGGCATCGCGACAAACTGGATTTGAACAAGCAAGCGTTGCGGCGCGGCGCGGCGATTGCCAGTAACCAGTAATCAGCAATCGGTAACCAGTAATCAGTATTCAGTTTTCAGTAAGAGCAACAGCTGATCGCCGACGACTGAACACTGAACACTGAATACCGAATACTGAAAACTGCACGCGCCGCACTGGACTTTTGACCGCATTTTGACCGCAGGCGCACGCGGTTTTGACTTGGTCAAAATATACTCAAGTGAATGGCGCGCAGCGCGGTCGTGTGCCGCGCTGTGAAAGGCGCATCCTGGTGGGAGCGATCTCGTGCCGGGCAACTTTGACCCGCTGCCCGCTCTGCGACCAATGGTTCGATCCGCGGCAATCCATTTGCGATGCCGCGTGTGATTCGTCGGGCGCTTGTCCAATAACCTGCTGCCCACGGTGCCACGCCGCCGTGACGCCGGCAATGCAGCGGAAAGCCAGGCAGCAGTCGGCAAAGCGAACGCCGTCCCCTGAGATAGGGTCTGTCCCTTCGCGACGCGGGATGAGAGGAATGAAGAAAATGGGAGTGCGACGACACCTGGTTCAGGATTGGATGACCCACGATCCGATTACAATTGATCCGCAAACAACTTTGCCGGAAGCAAGCCGTTTGATGAAAGAGTGTAGCATCCGGCGCTTGCCCGTCGTCGACAATGGGCGGCTGGTCGGCATCGTCACGCTCGGCGACGTGCGCGAGGCATCGCCTTCTCAAGCGACCTCGCTCAGCATCTACGAACTGAACTATCTGCTCTCGCGCCTGACGGTCGGTGAAATTATGACGCGCGAACCTATTTCGATTGCGCCGGACACGTCGATCGAAGCGGCGGCGCGCTTGATGCTGGAGCACAAGATCGGCAGTCTGCCGGTGGTCGATGCGAACAAAGTCGTTGGGATCATCACCGAGTCGGACATTTTTCGGCTGCTGGTCACTGAAGGCGAAGCTCGCCCAACGTTTGCATAAATCAGAAGCTCCGGGGCAGGGACAGATCCCTGCCTCATTTTGAAATTCCAGAACGGCTCTCTGACGGAGGAGAGGACGAAATGGCAAAACAGTTCGATCGGACCGGCGATATCGATATTAACCGCAAAGCGCGGTTGCAAGTTCCCCGGCAGTCTGTCCCCAAGCAAGAGCCGGAGGCGCGCGTCCGCAATTTCGCTGAAGTTTATCTCGGCTATGACGAAGAGACCGCCAAGCTTGAGGCGTCGCGTTGTTTGCAATGCCCCGAACTCTCCGGGTGCGCCGGCGCGTGCCCGATCCACAACGACATTCCGCGCGCGCTGTGGCACATCGCTCGCGGCGAATTTCTGGAAGCCGCGGCGGTCTATCGCGAGACGAGCAACCTGCCCGAGGTGTGCGGGCGCGTTTGTCCGCAGGAGAAATTGTGCCAGGGCGCGTGCGTCGTCGGCAAGCGCGACCTGCCGGTCTTCCTCGGCAAGCTCGAATCGTTTGTCACCGATTACGAGCGCCGCACGGTCGGACTCTGCAAGCCGGCGCTCGCGCCGGCAACCGGCAAGCGCGTCGCGGTGGTTGGCGCGGGTCCTGCCGGCATCGCGGTCGCGGAGGAGTTGACCAAGCGCGGGCACGCGGTGACGGTGTTTGAGATCCTGCCAGTGGCTGGGGGCGTGATGGTCTACGGCATTCCCAGTTTCAAGCTCAAGAAGCAGGTGATTGCCGACAAAGTGAAATACCTCGAAGAGATCGGCGTCCAGTTCGTTTTCAATACAACGGTGGGCAAGGACAAGACGCTCGACGACTTGATGTCCAAAGAGAATTACCACGCGGTCTTCCTCGGTACCGGCGCATGGACTCCGACCAAACTAAATTTGCCGGGGGAAGACCTCCAGGGCATCTACATGGCAACTGAGTATCTGGTGCGCGGCAATTTGCCGACGGAGTACTTGCCGGAAGGGATGCAAACCAAACCCGAAGCCGGCAAACACATCGCGGTGATCGGCGGCGGCGATACCGCGATGGACTGCGTCCGCACCTCGCGCCGTTTGCAAATTCAAGCCGGCATCACCGACGGTACCGTCGTGGATTACTATCGCCGCACGGAAAAGGAAATGCCCGGCAAAGCGGAAGAGCGCACGAACGCGATTGAAGAAGGCGTTCAGGTCGAGTTCCTGGTCGCGCCGGTGCAATTCTTTGGCGACGACGCGGAGCGTGGGCACGTCCGCAAGATGGAATTGATCCGGATGGAACTGGGCGAGCCCGATGCGTCTGGTCGCCGTCGACCAATCGAAGTCAAGGGTTCCAATTTCGTCGTCGAAGCCGATACGGTCGTCTGCGCGCTCGGTTACAACCAGGACCGCTTGATCGAAAAGACGACGCCGAATTTGAAAGTAGACAAGTGGGGTTGCTACGTTGTGGACAAGGACACCGGCGCTACCTCCAAGCCGGGCGTCTATGCCGGCGGCGACAATGTAACCGGCGCCGACCTGGTCGTCACCGCGATGGCGGCGGGTCGCCGTGCGGCAATCGCGATGGATGCATACTTGAACTCTCAAGCCGCGTAAGCTGCGCGGTCGTTCAGGTTGGAGGGCGCTTCACAAAATTCTCTAGCGACGGGACACGAGGGGTAAGTAGACCCTCGTGTTTTTTGTGAGGAGCGTAGTTGTGGTATACTTTGTCGCGGCATTGCTGTCGAATCCAATGCGACGGCTCAGCGCGGTGGGAATCGGCTGCAAGCCGATTGGGCAGCTACCCGATTTATTGGGTTTTGACCCATTGCGACGGACGATTGCATCGTCCGGCATTAGTCTAGGTGTCCTATGAACTATGGCGTTCCTAAAGAAGTGCGTGACTTGGAAAACCGCGTTGGACTGACGCCGGCAGGCGTGCACGCGCTTGTCGGCTTTGGACACACGGTGTACGTACAAGGCGGCGCGGGCGACGGGGCGGGGTTCAGCGACGAAGGCTTTCGCGCGGTCGGCGCGCAGATCGTCTATTCTGCCGAAGAAGCGTACGGGCGCGCCGAGGTCGTGGCGAAAGTGACGCGGCTGATCGCGTCGGAGTACGCGCTGCTGCGCGACGGGCAGACGATCCTATCGTTCACGCATCTCGCCGTCGCGTCGCGCGATTTAGTCGAGGCGTTGCAGGAACATTCGATCACTGCGATTGCGTACGAGATGATCCAAGCCGACGACGGCTCACTGCCGGTGCTGCTCACCTCCAGCGAAGTCGCCGGGCGACTCGCGCCGGTGATTGCCGGCGAATTTCTCGCGAGCACACGCGGCGGCCGCGGCATCTTGTTGAGCGGTGTGCCGGGCGTGCCGCCGGCGGCAATCGTCATCCTGGGCGCGGGTTCGCTCGGCGTAAGCGCGGCGCGCGCGTTTGTTGGCTTGGGTGCGCAAGTCACTATGCTGGACCGCGATCCGCTGCGCTTGCAACATGTCGAAGAGGCGTTCGACGGGCGCGTGACGACGCTCTTCTCGACCGATTACAATTTGAAACGTGTCTTGGAATTCGCGGACGTTTTGGTTGGCGCAGTGCTAATGTCGGGTCAGCGCGCGCCCGTTCTCGTCACGCGCGAGATGGTCAAGCGGATGCGTCCGCGCTCGCTCATCATCGACTTTTCCATCGACCAGGGTGGCTGCATCGAAACCAGCCGCCCCACGACGCATCGCAATCCCACGTTCGTCGAAGAGGGCGTCGTGCATTATTGCGTGCCGACGATCCTCTCGCTCGTCGCGCGGACGGCGAGCCACGCGCTGCTGAACGCGTCGCTGCCGTACCTGTACGAGATTGGCTTGCGCGGCGTCGATGGCGCGATCAAATCAAACTCGGAGCTGGCGCGTGGCGTGAATGTGTGGCGCGGCAAGATCGTGAACGCGCAAATCGCCGAGTCGTTGGGAATGCCGGTGGAGGAGATGAAGTAACTGACGTTACACAATCTAACCGCAGCTGGTGATTGCCCACAAGTGTCATTGCGAGCGAAGCGAAGCAATCGCATTGCTAATGATTGAGATTGCTTCGGCGCAAAAACCGCGCCTCGCAATGACACAATCAAGATGTGTGCAATCACCAGAACCGCAGAGGACGCAAAGAGCCAAGTTTTTTCTTTGCGCTTTGCGCCCTTGGCGGTTCAAATTGATCGAGTGCGTAAGATGAATCAAGTCTCAACTTGTTGCTTATAATGTATCGAAACAAAGTGGTCTCCGCGCAAGGCGCGGCGCAAATCATTAAATCAAATCAGCGGATCTATCTTGGCGGCGGCGCGGCGGTGCCGCAGCGATTACTGCAAGCGCTCGTCGCGCGCGCGCCGGAATTACGCGGCGTCGAAATCGTTCACGTCCTGGCATTTGGCGATGCGCCGCACCTCGCGCCGGAGCTCCAAGACAGTTTTCGTCACCGCGCGCTCTTCATCGGCGATAACGCGCGCGCGGCGGTGCAGTCCGGACGCGCGGATTTTGTCCCCATCTTTCTCTCCGAAATTCCACGCTTGTTTCGCGACGGCTCGCTGCCGCTCGACGTCGCGCTCATTCAGGTCTCGCCGCCGGATGAGCACGGCTTTTGCTCGTTTGGCTGCGAGGTGGGCTGCACCAAGCCCGCGGCGCAGTCCGCGAAAATCGTCATTGCGGAGATCAACCGGCGGATGCCGCGCGTGCTCGGCGATTCGTTCATTCATGTCAGCAAGTTGAACTACGCGGTCGAGGTGGATTATCCGCTGCCTGAAGCGCCGCAAGCCGGCTCAACCGACGCGCACCGGCAGATCGGCAAGCGGATCGCGGACTTGATCCCGGACGGCGCGACGATGCAGCTCGGCATCGGTTCGATCCCGGACGCGGTGCTGGCGCAAGTGATTGACAAGCGCGACCTCGGCGTGCACAGCGAGTTGTTCTCGGACGGCGTGATCGATCTGGTCGAGCGCGGCGTGATTACGAACGAAAGGAAAACGCTGCATCCCGGCAAGATCATCGCCGGCTTTTTGTTCGGCTCGCAGCGGCTGTACGATTTCGCGCAGGATAATGCGATGATCGAGTTGCATCCCAGCGATTACGTGAACGATCCGTTCATCATCGCGCAGAACGATCACATGATTGCGATCAACTCCGCCATCGAAGTCGATTTGACCGGGCAGGTGTGCGCGGACTCGATTGGTCCGGCGATCTACAGCGGCATCGGCGGGCAGCTCGATTTCGTGCGCGGTGCGGCGCGGTCGCGCGGCGGCAAGCCCATCATCGCGTTGCCGGCGACGGCGAAGGACGGGGCGCTGTCGCGGATCGTCCCGCAGCTCAAGCCGGGCGCGGGCGTCGTCACCTCGCGCGGCGATGCGCATTATGTCGTCACCGAGTATGGCGTCGCGGAATTGCACGGTCGCTCCATCCGCGAACGCGTCAAGGCGATGATCGGGATCGCCGCGCCGCCGTTCCGCGCGGAATTGGAAAAGTACGCGCGGCAGAACAATTACTGTGAGTGAGAAATTGCAGACGGCTATTCAAATCCAGACTAAGGGCGGGGCAGTCACCGTGATCCCGGCGTGCCCGCCGCAAACGCTAGAGACGCTGAGCATGGATGAGGGCTTGGGATTCTTCTGGCACAACCGCCCTGATCTGCAGCGCGAGGCGCTTTTGAAAATCGCAGCGCAGCCGCAAGGACGCGTCACGATCGCCCACAGCGCGGCGCGCGCGATCGTCGGCTATGTGACGATCACTGCGCCGGACGCAGACACGCGGTGGGGCAGAGACCAGATCGACGGCTTGTTCGAACTGGGCGGCATCGAGGTCGGGCGCGCGTGGCGCGGCAGCGGGTTGAGCGACGCGCTGATGAAGGCGACTTTTGGCAGCGGCATCTTCGACCAACACATCGTGATCGCGACCGGCTATCGCTGGTGCTGGGACGTTGAAGAGACCGGGCTGACCGTTCGCGAATACCGCGATATGCTCCATCGCGTTTTTCAGCGGTACGGTTTTCAATTCTTTGAAACTGACGAGCCGAACATTGCGTGGTACCCGGACAATGCGCTCGTCGCGCGGATCGGGTCGCGGGTGCCGGCGCAGCTGCTTGCGCGGTTCAAGCGTCTGCTGTTCGAGCGGCTCGGCGCGGATTATGCGCCCAGCGAATTCTTGCGGTAGGATTGAATAAATCGCGCGTCTGTGATATATTTGGGCGGAAGAATTATTACGCGCAGGGGGAGTCAGTCCGATGAAACTCTTGAGACCGTTGGCCGTCGCTCTGATGGCGCTGTTAACCACGGTGGGTATTTTTGCGACGGCGTCCGCGCAAGGCGGAGATGCCACCCGCGGCGCGCAGCTATTTGCTCAGGACTGCGCGGTCTGTCACGGCGACCGCGCGCAAGGGCGCATTGGCGCGACGCTGGCGAAGGACTTTCCCGGCATCCGCGTCGATGCGCTGCTGAAAGAAACCATCTCGAACGGCGTGCAGGGCAGCGTGATGCCGGCGTGGTCGAGCGCGAAAGGCGGTCCGCTAAGCGACGCGCAAATCGCCGACCTAGTCGCCTTCATTCAGTCGCTGGGACATCAAGCGCCGACGGTTGTGGCGGGCGCTACCGCGACCAACCCGCCGCTGCCGCCGACCGCGGTCAAGTTTCCGGCAGGTGACGCGACGCGCGGCGCTGCCGTCTTCGCCCAGAACTGCGTTCCGTGCCACGGCGAGAAAGGCGAAGGGCGCATTGGAGCGACGCTGCAAAAAGACTGGCCTGGTTTGAATGTGGACGCGCTGATCGATTCGACGATTGCGCGCGGCGTTGCCGGCAGCAAGATGCCGGCGTGGGCAAAATCGAATGGCGGACCATTGAGCGATCAAGAAATTGCGGATGCGGCGGCTTTTGTGCAAACGCTAAAGCCCGGCAAGCAGCCCACCGCGGTGCCGGCGGATGTTCCGCAGGGCGGTTCCTTCGGCGGCGCGCTGGCGCTGGTTTGCATTGGTGGGATCGTCATCGTCGGGGTCGCCGTGCTGGCGATTTTCCTCGCCGGCGCGCGCTCGAAGGCAAAGCCAGTCTGAACCGACGCAGCGGATGAAATTCTATGGCGTGCTCTCGGCAGGCACGCCGTTTTATTTTGGTCAGGGTGTTCCGGGGTGTAGTTCAGTTTGGGGGCGAATTTTGAAAAGACTCAGGGTGCGCGCTCTCTAGCGCGCCTGTGCACTTTGAAAAGACTCGGGGTGCGCGCTCTCTAGCGCGCCTGCACACGGCGTTAGAGAACGCCTGCTCCTCTGTTTATGAAAACCTGCCCCCAAGGTGAACTACACCCGTGTTCCGCAAATACTTGCGTCAAAATCAAAATATGCTATACTGACTTTGCCCTGAGAATGAGTCCTTATTACGTCTGTGATGTTGCATCTGGCGCGCGGGGCGACTTGCCCCGACGCGGGGGAAACGCACGATGACGTGGTTGTTTGCCTCGAGAGACTTGCGTGCGCGGCTACTGTTGTTGCGGCGCTATTTACCGATTGCCGTCTTTGCGGTAGTCCTGCTCTATCAGTTCTTCTCCCTCTTTTTCCTCCACAATCAGTCCGAGATGCTCCACTTTTTCACCGATCTGATCGCCTATGGTCTGGTCGGTCCCCTCGCGGCATGGTTCACTCTCAATTGGATTGTGCAGCGCGTCGATGAGCGTGAGCTTGCGCTCGCGGCGAAAGATAAAGCCGAGCGGGAGCAGCAGCGTGCGCTGGCGATCGCGGGCGAGCGCGACCGGCTCCTCGCGGCGATCACCGCCAACTCGGCTGACGCGATCATCGGCTTGGACAACGACGGGATCGTGCAGACTTGGAATCGCGGCGCGACGATGATGTTTGGGTACACCGCGGATCACGTCGTGGGGAAGCACTACCGTTTGATCGTGCCGTCTGATCTCGAGTCGCGCGGCGAAGTGGATTGGCTGGCGGCGCAGATGCGGCAGCAGGGTTTTATTCGGAACTATGAGACCGAGCGCATCGCGAAAGATGGACGACGGGTGATCGTCGATCTCACGCGCACTGAAATGCGGAATGAGAAAGGCGAACTCGTCGGCAGTTCAGCCATCCTGCGCGACATCACCGCGCGGGTTCAGGCGGAACAGGCGATTCAGCAGTTGAATTTGGAGCTGGAAACCAAAGTCATCGAGCGGACCGCGCAGCTCGCGAATACCAGCGCGGAACTGCGCCGCCGCAACGAGGAACTAGAACGCGCGAACGAGGAATTGAAAAAACTCGACGAGCTGAAATCGGAATTTGTATCGATGGTGTCGCACGAGCTGCGCGCGCCGCTCACGAACATCAACGGCTCGATCGAACTGCTGCTGGAAGGTTCCGGCGCGTGTTATGACCCGGAGCACCGCGAGATGCTGCAGATCATCAGCGAGCAGAGCGCGCGGTTGACGCGGCTGGTGCAAGGCATTCTCAACGTGAGCCGGATTGAAGCCGGGCAGCTGGTGTTGCAGCCGCAAGCGTTTAACATCGTCGGATTGATCGAAAAAGTGATCGACCTTTGGGAGACGCGCGGCACGCCGAATCCGCTGGTACACCCGCGCGCGGTCAACCTCCCGTCGGTCTGGGCGGATCGCGACCGCACCGAAGAGATCCTCATCAACCTGATCGATAATGCGATCAAGTACTCCACCGAAGGCGCGCCCATTATGATCGACGCGGAGGCGAACGGTCGGTTCGTTGCCGTAGCCGTCTCGGACCGCGGCATTGGAATCCCGGAAGAAGAGATCGACAAGATCTTTGAAAAATTTCATCGCGTGGATCGCAAGGATGCGATGGAAACCTACGGTCACGGTTTAGGATTATACATCTGTCGCCGTTTGGTGCAAGCCCAGGGCGGACAAATCTGGGTCGAGAGCGTCGTGGGCGAAGGATCGACCTTTCGATTCTCACTACCCCTCGCCGGCCGCGCCGACATGGAACCGGCGAGCGACGCGCGACGTTCTACGATCGGAGGACGTGGATGAGCAAAGGACGCGTGCTCTTAGTCGATGATGACAAGACGCTGGTGCGCTTGATGCGCGAAGCGCTTTCTAAAGCCGAGTACGAAATCACCACCGCCGCGAACGGGATCGACGCATTGCAGGAGTTGTACGCCAAGCAGCCCGACCTCGTGCTGCTGGACGTGATGATGCCGCGGATGGACGGCTGGGAAACCGCGGGACGCATCCGGCAGGTGAGCAAGGTGCCGATCATTATGCTGACCGGCAAGGACGCGGAGAGCGACAAGCTGAAGGGTTTTGAAATCGGCGTCGATGATTATGTGACCAAGCCGTTCAGTTTCGCGGAAATGGTGGCGCGCGTCGCCGCGGTGTTGAATCGCGCGCGCGCGGCGCCAGCCGATCACAAACCCAAGCGGTACTCCAGCGGCAGTCTCGTGATCGATACGGACGCGCGCCGCGTCACCAAGAGCAGCAAAGTCGTTGAACTGACGCCGACGGAATATCGCCTGCTGGCGGCGCTGGCGGAAAACGCCGGGCGCGTCCTGTCGCACGAGCAATTGCTCAACAAAGTGTGGGGCTATGAATTTGGCGAGGATACCGGCTACGTCAAGCGGTACATCTGGTACTTGAGGCGCAAGATCGAGGACGATCCGCGCAAGCCGGAGCACATCCTGACGGAGCGCGGCTTCGGGTATTTGTTTCAAGGCGATTAGCTGCCTTGCGAAGGTTCCCAACCTTCGCAAGGTTTTTGTTTTGACTCGTTTTTGACTGGCGTGTGACGTGATTTTGACTGTACCGTGCTACGCTGAATGCGGCGAGGAGGTAAGGTCTATGCGCATTACGATCGATCGCAACCTCTGCGGCGCGTGGCCCCCGGCGTGCGAGGAATGTTTTGGCGTGCTGGTCGCGCGCGATTTTCCGCTCGACCGCGCGTGTATCACCGGCGCGTGGGACGATGGCTCAACCGACATCACCGCGGTGATTCGCTCGGGCCGCTACGTGGGGACGGTGAGAGTGACGCCGGAGAATCGCGCGGCGATCATCAGCGAGGGCTGGCGCAATTTCACTACGCTGCCGGACGAAGCGTTCGACATTCAGCCGCCGCACGGCGACTATATGCGCGCAACGCTGCGGCAGGGCTGAAATCAAACCATCCCGCCCGGTCCGTGGTAACGATTGCCACACTCATTCCAAGGCAGAGCGCGCGGCATTCGTTTCAGGTTGCCGCGTTTCGCGTATCCAGAAGTAGATCGAGGGTCAGATGAATCAAAAAATTATTATCGGCGCGCTGATTTTGCTGCCGGTGTTGGCGCACCTGGCATACGCGGGCGCGAATTCCACTTTCGCCAATTACTATATTACGGTCGATCAATACGCCGCGCGGTCTGCCGCGACGCCGATCCGCGTGGGTGGGCAGATCGTGCCGGGTTCGATTCGCTGGGACAACGCGACGCGGACGATGCGCTTCCAGCTCGCGGGCGACAGCGCCAAGATCGACGTGGTGTACCGCGGCGCGGTGCCGGATTCGTTCCGCGACGGCTTTACCGCGATCCTCGAAGGCGCGCACAGCGCCGATGGTGCGTTCCTCGCGACCGGTCTGACGATCAAATGTCCACATCAGTACCTGCCGGCAGGATAATCTCAACCTGCCATGTCCCGCACGATGTCGGTGATGGACAGCACGCCGACCGGCTTGGCGCGTTCGCCCAGATGATCGACCACGATGAGGCGATGCACCTTGCGCGTGAGCAAAATCTTTAGCGCATCGGTCAGCAGCGTGTCCGGCGTCACCGAGAGTACATCCTTGACCATCACGTGCTCCGCGCGTAGTCCATGCCAGTACTCCTCGTGCGCGCGCAGCGTGACCAGATCGGTGCGCGAAATGATACCCTCCAAATAACCGTCGCCGTCGACGACCGCCAGCGCGCTGATATCCAACTCGGTCATGCGGCGGGCGACTTCGGGTATGGGTGTGTCGCGCGCGCATCCAATCACAGACGGGCGCATCAGATCGCGCACAAGCGGCTCCTTGGTTGGCATGGCTCACCTCGGTTGCGAGTACTTGCGGTTCCTCTCATTCTAGGCAAATGTTCCAGAATTGCAACCGCCATTCAGACGCGTTCAACACCGCATTTTGACCCCATTTGAACTTGCGGATGCTAACATTTTGGCAGGCAGAATTTCTGACATTCGCTTTGCAAGAGGTTTCCATATGTCGAGTAAGTGCGCGCACAGCAACGGCGCTGCGTCGCCTAAAAACATTCGCCCCGCTGCGCCGAGACGCGGCAAGGTCGGGCGACGCGCGAACGCGGCGAGCATCGATCCCGCGGGAAGCACCGTCAACGATCTGGTCTATGTCTACTTGCGCGAGATCAGCCAGACGCCACTGCTGAATCAGAGTCAGGAGATCCGGCTCACGCAGGAGATGTGGCGCGGCAGAGTGGCGACGCGCCGCCTGAGCAACAACGGGCATGACGGCGAGCTCAAAGCGCGGCTCGAAGATGAGATCGAAATCGGCGACGCCGCGCGGCAACTGCTGGTGCGATCGAACTTGCGGCTCGTCGTGAATCTCGCCAAGCGCTACGTGGGCCGCGGACTCACGCTGCTCGACCTGATCCAGGAAGGGAACATCGGCTTGATCCGCGCGGTCGAAAAGTTCGATCACCGCCGCGGCCACAAATTCTCGACGCACGCGACCTGGTGGATTCGTCAGGCGATCACGCGCGCGATCGGCAACTTGGGCAATTCGCCGCGGCTGCCGGCGCACACGGGTCAATGGCTGCGCCGGCTCGATCAGACCGAGCGGGCTTTGACGCAGGAATTGGGACGCCATCCAACGGAATCGGAAATCGCCACGCGGATCGAGTTGCCGGTGGACAAGGTGCGCCGGTTGAAGGAAGCGGGCGCGGGGACGCTGTCGTTGGAGATGGAGATGGGCGGCGAGCAGGAAACCACACTGGGTGATTTTCTGGAGGATGTGCTCACGCCTTCGCCGTGGAACGCCGCGCTCGATTCCGTGATCCGCGACGACGTTTATTCCGCCCTCGATACGCTGACGCCGCGCGAAGCGCGCGTCCTGACGCTGCGCTTCGGTCTGCGCGACGGCTATGCTCAAACATTGGAAGAGGTCGGCGAAAAATTCGGCTTGACGCGCGAGCGCGTGCGGCAGATCGAGAAGGAAGCGATGGACAAGCTGCGCTCCGAATCGCGTGCCGCGCGCTTGCGGGCGTATCTTAGCCCCAGTGTGCCGCGGACGCGGTCGGGCGATCCCAGCCGTTGACTTACATGGAATGAAGCAGGACGACTTACCAGTTGCTCTGCTTTTTTGATACCCGGTTGAAGAAATTTTCGCTTGTGGTATAATGCCACCCAACCGAAGGGTCTGGGTGGCTGCGGGGAACGGAGGCAGGTTTGATGATGGAGAGCGCGATCGCAACCGATCCGCGCTTGAGCGACAGCGCGCTGCGCAGTCTGGTGGACGGGCTGGTCTTGATCGATCAAAACGGCCGGGTCGCGTTCTGGAATCCGCGGGCGGAAGAACTGCTTGGCTGGCAAACGGACGAGATGCGCGGTCAGTCCGTCAACGAAATGCTGGATCGCATCGCGGGGCGGGCAAGCGCGCCCGCTGCGACGCGCGCCCAGTTGGCGGAGGCGTTCCAGCCCGAAGCCGCGGCGACGACCATCGATATCGATTTGCTGCCGCTGGACAACCACAACCATCGCGTGGCGCAGGTGCACGTGTTCCCGCTCTGTGATCCCGCGGCGGCGCAGCTGGGCACCGGCATTCTCGTGCGCGACATTACGCGCGAACGCGAATCGGACGCGATGAAGTCGCAACTGCTCTCGACCGTTTCGCATGAACTGCGGACGCCGCTTGCATCGATCAAAGGTTTTACGACCACGCTGCTGCGTCAGGACGTCAAGTGGGACGCAGCGACCGAGCGCGACTTTTTGCGCATTATCGAGGAAGAGACCGACCGGCTGGCGGAAATTATCGACAACCTGCTGGAAATGTCGCAGATCGAGGCGGGCGCGCTGCGCATCAACAAAGAACCGACGCAACTGCGGAAACTAATCCGCGAGGCGGTCGATGAAATGCGGATGCGTACGGAAGCGCATTACTTTGTCGTCGACCTGCCGGCGGAGCTGCCGCGTGTTTTGATCGACCCGCGCCGAATCCGGCAGGTGCTGCACAATTTGGTCGGCAACGCGATCAAATATTCCAAAGGCGGTCAGATCACGGTAACTTGCGAGGTGGAAAACGATCACCGAGGCGACCTTGGTCACGTGGTCGTGAGCGTGGCGGATCAGGGCGATGGCATTTCGCCGCAATACCTCGACAAAGTCTTTGAGCGATTCTTTCAAGTGGATGGCGCGTCGACGCGCAAAGTGGGCGGGAGCGGCTTGGGATTGTCGATTTCGCGCGGCATCGTTCAAGCGCACGACGGCAAGATCTGGGTGGAGAGCACGGTCGGGCAGGGGAGCACTTTTCGTTTCACTCTGCCGCTGGCAAGCAATGAGGCAAGCGAATGAGTTCATCTCTTTCGGTCAACTTTTGGGGTGTGCGCGGCAGTTACCCAGCGCCGGGAGCACACACTGCGCGTGTGGGCGGAAATACGCCTAGCGTACAAGTGCGCGCGGGTAACCACCGGCTGATCTTGGACGCCGGCACCGGCATCATCGGACTAGGGCGCGCGATGGTGGAGCAGCAACACGCGGATCAGAAACCGATCGTCGCCACGTTGTGCTTCACGCATACGCACCACGACCACACGCAAGGATTTCCGTTTTTCACCCCGACGCATTATCAGTCGACCACGTTGTACGTCTTTGGTCCCAAGACGCTGCATCAGGATTTGGAGGATGTGCTTTCGCGCGCGATGCTGCCGCCGGTGTTTCCGATCACGTTGGACGAGTTGCCGTGTCTGCGCGTGATGCGCAATTTACAGGAAGGCGAAGCGATCGTCCTGAATGCGAAGGACAACGAGCCGCGCGTTTTGATCGAGCGCGACAAAGCGCCGCAGAAACTGCCCGAGCACGTCATCGTGCGCGTGCTGCGGTCGCACGCGCATCCGCAAGGCGTGTTCATCTATCGCATCGAGTACGGCGGCAAGGCGCTGGTGTTCGCGACGGACACGGAGGGCTACGTGGGCGGCGATCAGCGGCTGATCGAATTCGCGCGCGGCGCGGACTTGTTGATTCATGACGCGCAATACACGGAGCAAGAGTACGCGGCGGAGACGATGCCCAAACAGGGCTGGGGGCACAGCACCTGGCAAATGGCGGTTGCGGTGGCGCGCGCGGCGGGCGTCAAGCAACTCGCGTTGTTTCACCACGATCCGCTTCACAGCGACGACATGCTGGACGCGCTGGAGCAGCAAGCGCAAGCGTCTTTTCCGCACGCGGTCTTGGCGCGCGAAGGAATGCAGATCGATTTGTAGGGGCGGGGTTGTCCTGCCCAGCGGCGGCACGCACTCAATTGGGCGGAGAGACTCCGCCGCCACAACGGTTATATCAAAGCCCCTCGGCAAGCGGAGGGGTTTTTGTTTTGTCACTGGTACCGCAACTCCATTGACCGCACGGGCTGGCGCGTGTTACAATCGATAGAGATCGAATAAGGTGAGATTGGAATGAAGCGAAACGTTCCGAAGCTAATGGGCGCGGCGCTCGTGGTCTGCGTCCTGGTGTTTGAGTTGGCGCTGCCGGCGTTTCCGTCCGCGCCGCGCGCGTACGCGCTCGGTAATCCCTGCGCGCTCGATCCCGCCAATTTGATCACGAATGGATCGATGGCGGCGGCAAGTCCTGATAATGGAGTCGCGGCGAATTGGAACACGTTCGTGCTAGCGGGAGCACCCATTTTCGAGCATGTCAACAATGAGCAGATCGACCCAAACGGCTCGCAGTATATCTGGGAAGACACGTATGCCTTCGACGCCGGTATTTATCAGACGGTCACCGGCCTGACGCCCGGCACGTATTATCATTTCTGGCTCGGTTACGCGCTCGCGGCGTACGATCCCGGCATCGGGCAGAATCTGCGCAACAATCTGATCGGTCGGCAGGTCGGCGTTGATTTGACAGGCGGCACGAATCCGAGCGCGCCGAGTGTAGCGTGGGGCAGCGTCTATTGGAATGGCATCGCGGCGCTGAACATTCCCGCGCTCAGTATGACCTTCGCCGCCACGACGAGCAACGCGACATTCTTCCTTCGCGTCGTCAACACGAACGTGAACAATGGACGCAGCAAAGTATGGTTCGACTCTGTATGTATGGAGCCGCTCAACCCGCAGCCAACACCGACTCCGCCGCCTTCCGGTCCGAGTACCACGTTCCTTCCGCTGGTGCTGGCGAGTCCGGCGCAATGCGTGCCTCTGTCGCCGCTGGCAACGATGGCGGTCGGCACGCACCCCAAGGGCGTTGCAGCTGATCCGGTGACGAATCGCGTCTTCGTCAGTCTGTTTGACGATTCCACCGTCGCGGTCGTGGACGCGGCGGCAAATCAAAAACTCGCGGCGTGGTCGACGAATAGCACCGGACATTCGAATGGCATCGCTGTCGCCGGCGGGCGCGTCTTCGTCGCGCTGCGCGACGCGGCGAGTGTGGCAGCTCTCGATGCCGCGACGGGCGCGTTCGTCGCGAGTCCGGCGGTGGGGTCACAGCCGTATGGAGTCGGCGCGGCAAACGGCAAGGTGTGGGTCGCGAACTTTGCGTCGAACTCGGTCACGCTGCTGGACGCCGCGACGACAAGTGTGATTACGACGACGAACAGCGGCGGCAGTCCGTCGCTTGTCGCGCCCACCGGCAGCAGCGCGTACGTTTCGTATTTCGGCGGCGGTGTGGCGCAAGTCGGGAACGATGGGACGCTGCTCAACAACTTTAGCACGACCGGCGCGGGTTCGTTTGGCATCGCGTTCAACGCGGCGGCAAATCAAGTCTACGTCTCGAATCGAAACAACGCGCAGATCGCCGCGCTCGATGCGAGTACGGGCGCGATCGTCAAGAGCGTGACGCTGACGCAAGTTCCGTACGCGCTGGCGTTCAATCCGAACACGAATCACCTTTTCGTTGTGCTTGGCGACGTGAACCAACTCGACGTGCGCGACGGGGCGACGCTGAACAGTCTCGCGGTGCTGCCGATCGGCGCGCAAGGCGCGCAGGGCGGTGACGGAATCGCGGTGATGAACGGGCGCGTCTACGTCGCGAACAACGCGGCGGGGACGATGAGCGTGATCCGCGACGCGTGCCCGTGACGCCGTTTCGGTTTTGATGCCACAGAAGCGTACTGATCGACGCGCACGTGGCGACCAGTGAAACGCTGATTGTGATCGCCGCAAGACGAATGAACATGCGCTTGCTCCAAAAGACAAGGGCGAGGATTATCCTCGCCCGTTTTCTTGCCACCCGCGAATCAGACTCACGGCAGCGCGAAGCGCATATCGACCGAGACGTCGATCTCCAGTTGGCCCGTCTCGACCGGCACAGCCCCACCGCCGGCGAACGCCGGCGCGGCTGCCGCGCGGAAAACCGGGCTGGGCGCGTTTGAACCTTCGCTGATCCAAATGATCTTGCCCAGCGTCACGCCGCCGGCTTTCGCGAGTTGGCTCGCTTTGTCCATCGCGTCCTTGACCGCCGCGGCGCGCGCTTGCTGCTGGTACGGCGTGGGGTCGTCGACGCTGAACGACACACCGTAAATGTTGTTCGCGCCGGCAGCAACCGCCGCGTCCAGAATCTTGCCCAGGTCGCCGATCTGGCGGACGGTCACGCTGACTTGATTGTTGATATTGTAACCGGTGATCCGCGGCGTCCCGCCGTTCGGCTTGGGCTGTTCCGTGATCGGTTGAACGTTATAGTTGACCGTCTGGATGTCCTTGTCGGCGACGCCGAAACTTTTGATCTTGTCGATCACCGCTGCCATTTTAGTGTTGGCTTGACTGGTCGCGTCCGCCAGCGTTGTCGCGGTCACTTCAATGCCGATACTGCTGGTTGCGATATTCGGCTTGACGCTGACTTTGCCGGTGCCGGTGACGCTGACGCCGGAGAAAGCATCGGATGCGCTGGTTTGCAAAGCGCTGCCCGCCAGCGCCGGACTGGGCGCAACGCTGAGCGCGCCGAAGTGCGATACGATTACCATTGCCGCGACTACAAGCATTGCCGCCCCAACGGCGAGACTGATTTTCTTGAACATGTTGCCTCCTTGAAAATTGGACACTGACAAGCATCGATGAGCAATGAGCACAAATCAAAATCTGTGTTCGTCAGTGTTCGTCTGTGTCCGACCAGTTTTCATTCAAAGATTAGACGTTCGGGATTTGGAAATAGTTCCGGTCAGCGAACCATCGAAATGAAGATGGCGACCCACAGCCCCGCGAACAGTATCCAGACCGTGGGATTCTCTTCCGCGATGGTCGATGCGCTTTGGGCGAGCGCGCCCAGCTGATAGCCGACGCGCGTCAGCGCGCGTGCGAGCCATTCCAGATCGATCAAGCGCGCGGCGCGCAGAATCAACGAGCCGGGGCGAGGATGAAAACGGCGCGCGGGGATTCGCAAAAAGTACGAGCCGATGACCGGCAGGAACAGCATCGCAAATCCAATCGCGACGCCCAGCGCGTCGCTGGTCCGAATCACGCGGTCGATCGCGCGCTCCGCCGCGTCGCCCACATTCGGCGCGAGCGCATGCGCGATCAACATCGGCGCTAGCGCCAGAGCCGCGCCCGCCGCGACGAGCAGCGCCAGCCCGGCGTATTCCACGCGCGTGGGCTTGCGCTTTTCCGCGCCCATGAGATCGAAACCGAGATTCCACAGCGGCGCGAGCGTCAGCATCGTCGTGACGCCGGCAAGCAGGAGTAGCAACCCCTGTCCGTTCTCCCAGAGCGAAATGTAGACGCCTACGCGCCCGAGGAACGCCGGCGTGAGCGGCAGCCCGGCGAGCGCGAGAATGCCGGCAAACCAGAGGAGACGCGGATAGCGATTGCGATTTTCCGCGCGCCAGCGCTGCGCGGCTTCGAACAGCGCGATGGCGATGATCGTTCCGAGCGCGAGCCACAACGCGAACGCGAGTCCAGCGTCGCCGCCAAACACGATCGCGAGCGGCACAAAAGCCAGCGCGTGCGCGGCGCTCACGACCGCGGCGCGGGAGGGCTGCTCCTCGCGCCAAATCCAAATTGCCGCGGCGATGAGCGCGGCGGCGGAGAGCGAACCGATCAACGTCAACGGCGCGTCGACGCGCCAAGTCCACCAACGCAGCCACAGGTTCGACGCGGCAAGCAGCGGTACGCCGCGCGCGAGCCACAAATCGTACGTGTCGCTCCCGCGCGTGGGCAGCGTCCAATGGAAAGGGAACAACGCCAGCCGCGCCCACAATGCCAGCCCAACCCACAGCGCGCCGTCCGCCGCGCGATCGGCGCCAAGCAGCAGCGCGCCGGCGAGCAGCGCGAACGCGGCAACCTGGCTCAGCGCGAACGCGCGCAGCGCGGATTCGCGCTCGATGTCGAAGCCGAGTCGCCAGGCGAAGATCGCCACATCCAGCAGCGTCCACGCCAGATAGACGGTCATTAGATTCGCCGCAGTTGTCAGGACGATGGCGGCGGTGAGGACCAGCATGGATAGCAGAGCCAACGGCGCGCGCGGCGGCGCAATGAGCCACAGCGCGGCGAACGGGACGAACAGGGTGAGCAATAGCAGCAGCGTGATGCCATCGATCTGGAGCGCGAGCGAGAACGACGCGAGGTTCCAAGTCGAGATGATGAGGTTGTGATTGCCGGGGGCGATGTTCACCAGAATCGCGATGATTTCTATCGCAATGAGGGTGATCGGGAGCCCGGGGCGCACCCGCGGCGGGATTCTAGATCGAGTGAAGGTGAATCCAAGCGCGCCGACGAGCGGAAAAAGAATTGGTAGAAGAAGAATCCAGTCAGGCATTGATGCTCCGAGGAGGTTGACGATATTTTATCACACAACGTCGCGGCAGACAAACGAAAGTGACGCCAACTCGGTTGACACTCGCCGCGAACCCCTTTATACTTTGCGGCGATCCTGCGGACGAAAAGAGAACAAGCGATGGACGAACAACAGATCAAATCTACACTCACTGAGAATTACAACGCGCTCGCGGCGGAGTACGAACGCGCGGTCGTGCCGGTCTTTCGACCGATTGCCAAGCGAATGATCCAGTTGATCGATTTGCGGCCGGGCTGGCAGGTCCTGGACGCCGGCACCGGCACCGGGTTGGTCGCGCTGCTGGGCGCGGCGCGCGTGGGCAGGGCCGGCAAGATGATCGGAGTCGATGCGGCGGAAAAGATGCTGGAGCTGGCGCGGCACAAGGCGGAGCAATTTGGATTCACGCAGTGCGAGTTTCGCGTGGGGGATTTGGAAGCGCTCGATTTCCCGGACGCGCAGTTCAACGCGGTGCTGTCGCAATTCGCGCTGCACCACACGGATCAAGCTAAATCAATGCCCGAGTTGGCGCGGGTCTTGATGGTCGGTGGAACGCTGGTCGTCCACGAATGGGTGGACACGGCGAATTCTCCCAACAAGGCAGTGTTCGATGTCTTGTCCGAGTTTTGTGCCGTAAACGCCGGCGGCGCGTTGGCGCTGGCGCGCGCTCAATCGGAACGCGCGTGGGATTTTCGCGTGAAGGTCGCGACCGAGCAGGGGATCAGTGATCTGGCAAGGTCGGCGGGGTTTTCAGATGTGCGGGCGCAGGTGGACGCGCATCCGCTTCGGTTGGCCAATGTCGACGCCTTCATCGACTATGCTACTGCCGCGCCGCGCGTCAATGCGGAACTGGCGACGCTATCGCCAGAGGCGCGGGCAAATTTCCGCGACGAGGTGCGTCAGTCATTGCGTTCCTTCGAGACCGCGCAGGGATTCGAGTGGACTAGTCGCGTACTCTCTTTGGTAGCGCGGAAATGAAGCGGGCGCGTTAGGGCAAGGCGCTTAGCCGGCTGGTGATTTGGCTGTAGGCATTGGCGACCTGACCTCCAAAGATGGCGAGGATTACGATGAGGAGCATGGCGATCAGGATCAACAGCAAAGCGTACTCGACCAAGCCCTGTCCGCGTTGTTCGTAAATTACTTGCATCGCTTCACCTCCTCTAAGCAACGTGCGCCGTCGATTTGGCAATTTGCTTCGTCAAGTTTATAATACTGCGTGTGAATCGGGTTGTCAATCGAGCCAGAACTGAATTCGCCCGCCGCCCAGATTTAGCGACGCAGATCGCGCTTTTCGCAGCAGCGTTCGCGCTGTACTGGCGCACGATGCCGCCGACGGTCCTGGATGGCGACAGCGGCGAGTTCCAGTATATGGCGTACATTCTGGGCGTGCCGCACTCCAGCGGCTATCCGCTCTACATTCTGCTAGGCAAGCTCTTCACTTTCCTCCCCATTGGCGACGTCGCGTACCGCGTGAATCTGCTCTCGGTGGTGTGCGCCGCGCTGGCGGTGCCGCTGGTCTACGCGGTGGCGCGGCGCGTGATCGGCGCGCGTCTCCCCGCGGTCCTCGCCACGCTGATTTTCGCGCTGATACCTTCGATGTGGGGCGGCGCACTCGAAACCAAACCGTACTCGCTGCACCTGCTGCTCGGCGTGTTGGCGCTCCTCCTCGCGCTGCGCTGGCACGCGGCAGGCAGTCGGCGCGATTTCTACGCGCTGGCGCTCGTCTTCGGTCTCGGGTTGACCAATCACCACGTCATTCTCTTCACCGCGCCGGCATTCGCGCTGGTGGTCTGGCTTGGCCGCGCGCGGCTGAATCGGAACATGTTCGCGCTGGGCGCGCTGTTGGCGCTCGCGCCGCTGCTGCTCTACGCTTACCTGCCGCTCCGCGCGAATTATTTCATTTCGCAACAAGACCCTGCCAACTTGAAATTGTATGGCCGCGAGGACGCGATTCTCAAAGGAACCGTGACCGCGTACTGGATCGATACGCCGCAGGCGTTCCTGGGTTTCGTCACCGGCTTGGACAACAGTTATAAACTCGGGTTCACGTCGGATACCGAACAAGCCAGTCGCACCGAGGTTGCCGGCAGTCTGCTCTTTCAGCAATTCGGCGCGCTCGGTCTTGCGCTCGCCGCGCTCGGTGCGGTTATAGCGTTCCAGCGCGATCGCAAGCTGTTTGCGATCCTGGCGGTCTACGGCGGCGGTGTTGCGTTCATCGCCTTCTATCTGCGCGGCATTTCGACCGTCTATTATTTCTCGCTCGCGTATTTCATTCTGGCGGTATGGATCGGCTGCGGGCTGGACGCGCTGATGCGATGGGGCGCGCGCGCCCAGCGCCGCGCGCCTGCCGTCGTCGCGGTCGCCGCGCTCGCGCTGCCGTTCAGCGCGCTCGCCGCGAATTACGCGCGGCTCGACGAGAGCAACAATTACCAGGCGCGCGACGACGCGCGGGCGGTGCTGAACGATCAGCTCGCGCCGAACGCCGTCGTCCTTGCGCCGTGGGAAGTTTCTCAGCCGCTGCGCTATTTTCAATTCGTCGAGAACCTGCGCCCGGATTTGCTCGTCGTCAACGTCTCGCCGATCTATCAGCGGCAATTCGAGACGATGCTGCAGAACGCGCACGATCTCCAGCGTCCGTTTTACTGGGTGCAGTTCGAGCCGGAATCGAAGACGCCGGGGGTGCCGCGCTCGGTGCAGGCGGTCCCGCTGCCGCTGATGCAAGAGCCGCAGCCGCGCTATCGGCTTGCCGAGACGCGCGTCGTCGATCAAGTCCAGGTCTTGGGTTACGATCTGGAACCCGACCCGCCGATGCCAGGCAAGCCCGCGCGCGTCCTGGTCTATTACCGCGCGCCCGCGCGGATCTATCCGATGTACGCGGCGACGCTGCGCGTGACCGACGTTCAAGGTCGCCTTTGGAAAGAAACTAGCGGATTCCCCGGCACGTTTTACTTTCCAACGTACCGCTGGTACGAGTTGGGCGATTTCTACCGCGACGCGTGGGCGCTCGATTTGCCCGCCGACGCGCCGAGCGGTTTATACAATCTCGATCTGATCTGGGCGCAGTACGATCTCGCGGTGGGCAATTCGGACGCGGCGCCGGAGCACAAGGTTGCGCTCGGCACGATCCGTGTCGGCGATTTCACCGGCGGGAGTATCGCGCACGCGGCAAGCGCGCGCGTCGGCGACGCGATCACGTTCTTGGGTTGGAGCGGCGAGGCGAACGCCGCGGTACGCGGACAGCCGCTGAATCTCGATCTCTTCTGGCGCGCCGAGCACGCGCTGCCAGATTCGTACACCGTCTTCGTGCATCTGATCGATGCGACCGGGCGCGTCGTTGCCGATTCGGACAGTCCGCCGTCGCAGGGCTTGTATCCCACCAATCGCTGGAATGCCGGCGAGACCGTGCGTGATCTCCACCCGCTCAAGGTCCCCGCCGATCTGACGCCGGGCAATTACTCCATCGAAATTGGAATGTACTTGTCGAGCAGCGGCGCGCGCCTGCCGATTGGCGCAAGCGACAAAATCGTGCTGACCCAAGTGAGCGTCAAGTAGATGCGCCGCGGGTGGCTCGCGCTCCTTACCCTCGTTCCGGCGCCGGCCGTGATCGCTCTCGCGCAAGACGGGTTTTTCGCGTCATCCGATGGCATGATCCATCTCTATCGCCTCTTCGAGCTTGACCGCGCGCTGCGCGCCGGCATTCTGTATCCGCGTTGGTTTCCGCTTTCCGGCTACGGCTATGGACTGCCGGTGTTGAATTACTATCCGCCGTTGTCGTACTATCTCGCTGAGTTGTTTCATCTTGCCGGCGCGGGTTACATTGCCTCGATCAAGCTGCTGATCGCGTCTAGTTTCCTCGTCGCGGCGGTCTCGATGTTTCTCTTTGCGCGCGATCTCTTGGGCGATGCGCCCGCGTTCGTCGCCGCCGTTGCCTACACAGACCTGCCGTACCTGCTCTCCGATGCGTACGTGCGCGGCAACTTTCCCGAACTCTTGGCGATGAGTCTCCTGCCGCTCGCGCTGTGGGCGTTCCAGCGTTTATTCGATCTTAAAGTTGTCATTGCGAGCCGCTCCGCGGCGATGCAATCTTCCTCTAGCTCATCGGAGATTGCTACGGCGCAAAGGACGCGCCGCGCAATGACAGTCCTGATCGCCGCGCTCGCGTTCGCGGCGATCATCCTCGCCCACCACCTGACGGCTATGGAGTTTGCCGCGCTCTTGCTGGCGTACGTTCTGTTTCTCTTCGCGATGCAGCGCGATTGGAAATCGCTGCTCGCCTCTGCTATCGCGGTCCTGCTCGCGCTCGCGCTCAGCGCGTTCTACTGGCTGCCCGCGCTGTCGGAATTGAATCTCATTTACGTTGGACCGGCGTCTGTCGCGCGCTTTCTCGTCAACCGCTTGATCAGTCTGGCGGACTTGATTGCGCCGTCGCTGGCGTACGCCTATCTGCCGCAAGGCGAGGCGCTGAAGCACGCGTTCGGTTTTCCGCAAACGCTGCTCGCGCTGGCAGTCGGCGTCGCCGCGCTAATCATTGCGTTCCGTCGCCGCGTCTGGCGCGCGTCACGCAATACGCAACACGCAATACTCACTACGCCGCACGTCTCACGTCTCACGTCTCACGTTTTATTCTTCTTCCTTGTTGTCGTCGCATCCATCTTTATGACGCTCTCGTTCTCCGCGCCGCTATGGTACGCGATTCCAACGCTGCGCTTTATGCAGTTTCCGTGGCGCTTTCAAATCCTGACCGGCATCGGCATCGCGTTTCTGCTCGGCGTCGGCGCGAAATGGCTCGCGGCGACGGTCGCTCGATTCAACGCGTCTGCCGCCGTCTACGGTCTGGCGAGCGTTGCGCTCATCGCGCTCGGCATTGTGAATTTACCGGTGCGCGTGTTTCCACTGAACGACGCGGGCGTCAATCTTTTGCGTTCCAGCGATGCAGACTATGTCGTCGCGCAGATGGGCTGGGGCTGGACGCGCGAGTTTGTTCCGGCGACGGCGCAGGATTTCGAATCGATCTACGCGCCGGTTGCTAACCCAAGCGCGCCGCTCATCTCCGCGCGACCGCTGCCTTCGATTCAAATTCAGGACGATGGCTTGTTGTCGAGTGTGCTGCGCGTTTCCGCGCCGCAGCCAACCGACATATCGCTCCATACTTTTTTCTTTCCCAACTGGCAGGCGTACATCGACGGCGCGCCGGCGCGGACGTTTCCGCGCGGTCCGCTCGGACTCGTCAGCGTGACCGTGCCTCCCGGCGATCACACCGTCGCGTTTCGATTTGAGGACACGCCGCTGCGCGTCGCGGCGAATTGGATTTCTTTGCTGACCGCAATCGCCGGTTTCGTTTGGTTGTTCGTCACGCATCGCCGCGCGGCAATCGGCGTGGTCGGCGCGTTGGTTCTCATTGGCGCGCTGCTCGCCTGGGACGCGCGCACGGCGGACGCCGCGCCGGCGCCCATCGCGGTATCGGCAAACTTGGACAACCGCGTGATGCTCATCGGTTACTCGACCGACCGCGTCGCCGAAACGATCTACGTCACACTTTATTGGTTCGCGCTCAACGCGATGGACAAGAATTATCAGGTCTCGGTGCATCTGGTCGATTCGAACGGTCAAACCGTTGCCCAGCACGACGACACGCCGGACCAAGGTCTCACGCC